>CAJUOF010000141.1 GCA_910587905.1 uncultured Lachnospiraceae bacterium | reverse complement strand
GAGGACTGGAAACAGGGGAGGTCTGATGTCGTCCGCTGCAAAATCGACGGTATGATCCATTATGTTTCTTATCAGCCGGTGGGGTATGAAGATTGTGTACTTCTTGGAATCGTTCCGGAGGCAGTGGCAAGCTCCAGCCTTTTAAGGCTTCAGAGGGCAACGGTTGATGTGCTGGTCAAGCTGTTCCTTCTGGTTGCGGCTGTTTTGCTTGTATGGCTGATTTATCGGATTCGGCGGCTTTCGAGGAAAAACACGCTGGAACTTAGATATCGGGAGCTGATGTTTGATACTCTTTCCACCAGTGTGGATGATATTTTTATGATGTTGGATGAGGAAACCTGGAGTGTGGACTATATCAGCCCCAATATCGAACGTCTTCTTGGTATTCCGTTGGAAGCGGCCATGAAAAATGCCCGACTGATCGGGGAGAGTGTTGTGAATGCCTATGGATTTATTTCCAGAGAAGAATTTTCAGCGATTCCCGTTCATGGAAGCCGCCACTGGGAGCGAGAGCATGTCCATCAGAAGACAGGGGATCGGCGTTGGTATCGGGAAGCGGTCTATCATGAAAATATTCAGGGGATGGAAAAATTTGTGATTGTTATGTCGGACCGTACCAAAGAGCAGCAGATGAACCACAGTCTGCAGGAGGCATTGGATGCGGCCCGCAGTGCCAATGAAGCCAAAAGTCATTTTCTTTCTAATATGTCTCATGACATCCGTACTCCAATGAATGCGATTATCGGATTTTCCAATCTGCTCGAAAGGGATGCGGACAACGTAGAAAAAGTAAGGGAGTATACAAAAAAAATTTCCTCTTCCGGCAGACATCTCTTAAGCCTCATCAACGATGTGCTGGATATGAGTAAGATCGAGAGCGGGAAAACCTCGCTAAACGTGGCCGAGTTTTCTCTGACAGAATTGTTGGACGAACTGCAGGCGATTTTGTTACCTCAGATTAAGGCCAAGAAGCAAACATTTACAGTTCATCAGGAAGGTGCGTTTGTGGGAAGTCTGATGGGAGACAAGCTGAGATTGAATCAGATTTTGATTAATCTGTTGTCCAACGCAGTCAAATATACCTCAGATGGAGGAACGATTGATCTTACAGTCAAGTCTATTCCGGGAGTTTCGCACCAATATGTACATCTGCATTTTCTTGTAAAGGATAATGGGATCGGTATGAGCGGGGAGTTCTTGAAGACCGTTTTTGATCCCTTTGCGAGAGAAGAGACAGACGCCACAAAGGGGATTCAAGGAACGGGATTGGGCATGGCCATCACCAAAAATTTGGTGGATTTGATGGGCGGTTTGATTCATGTGGATAGTGAGCTGGGAAAGGGCAGTGTCTTTACAGTAGAATTGACGTTCGCCCTTTCGGAAAGAGCTGAGACAGAAGCCGGCGATGAACAGAAGGAAGAGAAGTTTGGGGGACAAAAGAGGGGCGATGTGGCACAGGATGCTTTGCGGGGACTTTCTTTGCTGGTAGCGGAGGACAATGAGTTAAATGCCGAGCTTTTGATTGAGATGCTGGCGATCGAGGGGGCGGACTGTGAATTGGCCGCCAACGGAAAAGAGGTTTTGGAAAGGTTCCTGCGTTCTGAACCGGATTCTTATGATATGATCCTGATGGATGTACAAATGCCGCTCATGGACGGCTACGAGGCGACCAGAAGAATTCGTGTCTGTGGACATCCAAAGGCAAAAACCATCCCAATCGTTGCTATGACAGCCAATGCATTTGCGGAGGATGTAAAGAAGGCTTTGGATTGTGGTATGAACGGACATCTGGCGAAGCCGGTGGACATGGACGAGATGAGAGCACTTCTCGGACAACTGCGGAGCGGCGGAGAGGATGCAACTTGACTTTTTCGTACTCTCTGCTATAATCGTGGAGTAACCAGTAGACGCATTGTATCCGGCCTGTCGGAAGCGTTTTCCGGCAGAGGAACAGTAGCAGGAGGAATGAAAAATGAATACTTCAGTAAAAACCCGAAACCTGGTGTTGACTGCGGCCATTGCCGCCATTATCGTCATGATGGCCTTTGTGCCGTATGTGGGTTACATCAACCTGGTGGTGATCAAGGCCACCCTGATCCATGTACCCGTCATTATCGGATCCGTCGTTTTAGGACCGAAAAAGGGCGCATTTCTTGGATTTGTCTTTGGATTGACCAGTCTCATCAACAACACTTTTAATCCCAGTCTTTTGTCTTTTGCCTTTTCGCCTTTTTATTCGGGCGGGAACCTGTGGAGTCTCGTGATCTGTTTTGTCCCCCGGATCCTGGTGGGCGTGGTTCCCTATTTTGTCTACAGGGGCGTGATGAAGCTGGGAAGAGAGCATAAGGCGGCGGAATTTGCGGCCCTGCCCCTGGCCGGCGTGACGGGGGCCCTCGTCAACACGATCCTCGTCATGAATCTGATCTATTTTTGTTTTGCCGCCCAGTATGCGGCGGTGAAGGAGGTCGCCGTCGAGTTGGTCTATGACGGGATCCTGGCGATCATCGTGGCCAACGGGGTGCCGGAGGCGGCCGTGGCGGCGGTGCTCACACTGGCGATTGGGAAGGTGCTGCTGCATTTTAAAGGATAGAGGAGGAGAGCGGGAAGGGAACCGGCGGGAAAAGCGGTTTCCTTCCCGCTCAAGTTTCTCCGTCCGCTCGGCGGGCTTCTTCTTATAGAAATCGGCTCCTGGTGGAATACTACCGACAGAGGTCTTCTTTTTGACAGAAAGACATCGACGGAATGTGACAGGAACTTTACATGGACTTTACAAAACTGTGGTAACGGATTTGACAGAAGACGGTTATCATGGAGAAAACGAAAACATGTGAAGCGAAAGGAGCCGGGATTATGGATATTTTTGATGGTTTGACGATGGTGGGGGGACTGAGCCTGTTTCTCTTCGGCATGAGTGTGATGGGGCAGGCTTTGGAGAGGAGAGCGGGCGGCAGGCTCCGCACGGTTCTTGGAAGGCTGACCACGGGGAAGATGGCGGGGCTTTTGACGGGGCTTCTGGTGACGGCGGTGATCCAGAGTTCTTCGGCCACCACGGTCATGGTGGTGGGCTTTGTCAATTCCGGGCTGATGACCCTGGGGCAGGCGATTCATGTGATCATGGGGGCCAATATCGGGACGACGGTCACGGCCTGGCTGTTAAGTCTTGCCGGAATCGAGAGCGGGAACCTGTTTGTCCGTCTGCTGAAGCCTTCTTCTTTTACGCCGGTTCTGGCGCTGGTCGGGATTATTTGCTATCTGTTCTGTAAAAGCTCGAAGAAAAAGGATACCGGCATGATTTTTCTCGGCTTTGCGACGCTGATGTTCGGGATGGAGACCATGTCGGGGGCGGTTTCGGGGCTGGGAAGTGTTCCGGCGTTTCGGGAGCTGTTCCTTTTGTTTGAAAATCCGGTTCTGGGGGTTCTTGCGGGAGCCGTCCTCACGGCCCTCATTCAGTCCAGCTCCGCCTCCGTGGGAATTTTGCAGGCGCTTGCTTCCACAGGGCAGGTCTCTTACGGTGCGGCAGTTCCCATTATCATGGGCCAGAACATCGGGACCTGCGTGACGGCGATGCTGTCTTCGGTGGGGGCAAATCGGAATGCAAAGCGGGCGGCCATGGTCCATCTTCTCTTCAACGTGATTGGGACGGCCGTGTGGCTGTCGGTATTCTGTCTGGGGCGGCTCGTTCTGGCTCCGGCGTTTCTGGACAGCCCGGTCTCTCTCTTTGGCATTGCGGCGGCTCATTCTGTGTTTAATCTTCTCTGTACGCTCCTGATGCTTCCCATGGCCGGTTTTCTGGAACGGCTGGCCTGCCGGCTGATTCGGGACGACCGGAAGCCGGATGCTGTGGCAGAGCTAGATGAACGGTTTCTCAGCACGCCCTCCATTGCCCTGGAACGGTGCCAGGAGGTGGCGGCGGGGCTGGCGGAGGCGGCAGTAGACGCGCTTACGGAGGGGCTTTCTTCTCTTCGGGAGTATTCGGAGGAGCTTGCGGACTCGGTCCGGGAGAAGGAGGAGCTGACGGACCGCTATGAGGACCTTCTCGGCACCTACCTGGTCCATCTGAGCAACAGACAGGTCACGGAGGCGGACCATGCGGAGGCGGCCAAGCTTCTCAAGGTCATCGGGGATTTTGAGCGGATCGCCGACCACGGGGCAGGGCTTTTGGAATCTGCCGAGGAGTTGAGAGACAAGGAGCTTTCTTTTACCAGGGAGGCACAGGCGGAGTACGGGCTTTTGTCGGCGGCGGTGGAAGAGATTGTGGGTCTTTCCCTGCGGGCGTTTCTGGATAACGACCTGGAGGCGGCGAGAAGGGTGGAGCCTTTGGAGCAGGTCATTGACCTGTTGAAGGAGAAATTCCGCTCCAGCCATATTGTAAGGCTCCAGGACGGGAGCTGTTCCATTGCCGCCGGGTTTGTCTGGTCGGACATCCTTACCAATCTGGAGCGGACGGCGGACCACTGTTCGAATATTGCAGGGTGCGTGACGGATATGGCGGACCGGAACATGAACCTCCACGAGTCCCTGCGGGATTTCCGGGACGGAAACGAGGAGTTCCGGGAACGGTTTGACGAATACCGGAGGAAATATGCTCCGGCCATGGATGCTTGACAGGCAACTGCGAAACTCGAAAATTTGTCGAATATTCTGGCAATATTTCCGGGAAAAGCCCTCTGCGCCGTGGAAGCAAGACCAGAGAAGGCAGGAGGGATTCTTTCCCGAGTGACTTCTGCGATTCTGGGCTTGCTGGAACGTTTGGCGCTGCAGGCTTTGAACGGACATATTGTCAGAATATTCCCTCGATTTTATATTTCGCAGTTGCCTGTGGAGACTTAAGGGAAAGGAGCTGACGGACATGATTTTTTGTGTGGAGGACGATACCGGGATCCGGGAGCTGATGATCTATGCGCTTGGCTCTGCCGGATTTTCGGCGAAGGGCTTTTCGGACGGCGTTTCCTTTTTTAAAGCCATGGAGGGGGAGACGCCGGAGCTCGTCCTTCTGGACATCATGCTTCCGGGGGAGGACGGCATTTCGATTTTGAAGCGGCTGCGGGAGGGGGAATCTGCCACGGCGAAGGTCCCGGTCATCATGGCCTCGGCCAAGGGGACGGAGTATGACAAGGTGATCGGGCTGGACCTGGGGGCGGATGATTATCTGGCAAAGCCTTTTGGCATGATGGAGATGGTCTCCCGGGTGCGGGCGGTGCTCAGGAGGACGAACGGAAGGGACATGGCCGGGAGGAACGAAGGGAAGGGGCGGGACGGGTGCTTCCGGATGGGGGAGCTTGTGATGGATCTGGCCGGACATCAGGTGTCTGTCTGCGGGGAGCGGATCGCCCTTACCCTCAAGGAGTATGAGCTTCTGCGTCTTTTCCTGGAACATCCGGGGAGGGTCTTTACCAGGGACCAGCTTCTCGGGCAGGTCTGGGGCTTTGGCTATGAGGGGGAGACGAGGACGGTGGACGTCCACGTGGGCACCCTGCGCATGAAGCTTGGAGAATGCGGCAGTTATATTGAAACGGTCCGCGGGGTCGGATACCGGATGGAGAGGATGGGATGACGAAGAGGATTTTCCGCACGGTCTTTTTGGTGGCCGTCAGTATGTTTGTGGCCTCGGTGGTTCTTTTTATGACGGTCCTCTATGGGTATTTTTCTGCCGTCCGGCAGGAAGAGCTCAAGACGCAGACGGATTTGGCGGCGCAGGGGGTCCGGGAGGGGGGACTTCGGTATCTGAAGGGCCTTGGGAGTCCGGACTGCCGCATCACCTGGATTTCGGGGGACGGGACGGTTCTCTATGACAGCAGGTCCGATGCCGGGGGGATGGAGAATCATCTGGAGCGGGAGGAGGTAAAGGAGGCCCTTAAGGATGGTTATGGGACGGCGGCCCGCTCTTCCTTTACTCTGGCGGAGCGGTATCTGTACAGTGCGAAAAGGCTGGAGGACGGTACGGTGCTCCGGCTTTCGGCCGCTCAGGACTCTCTGCCGGCACTGTTTTTCGGGATGTGGGGACCGTTCTGCCTGATTTTTGTGGCGGCTGTCTGCCTGTCCTTTTTTCTGGCTTCCAGGCTGGCGAAAAGGATCGTGGAGCCCCTCAACGAACTGGACCTGGACGCTCCGTTTACGGACGGGGTCTATGAAGAGCTTTCGCCGCTTTTGATCCGGATTCAGGCCCAGCAGAGGGAGATCGGCTGGCAGAGAGAAGAGCTTTTGCAGACCTCGCTGCTTCGCCGGGAGTTCACGGCCAATGTCTCTCATGAACTGAAAACGCCACTTCAGACCATTTCGGGCAGTGCGGAGCTTCTGGCGGAGGGCATGGTGAAGCCGGAGGACGTGCCTGCTTTTTCCGGGAGGATTTACGGGGAGGCGAAACGGATGATCCGGCTGGTGGAGGACATTCTCCGGCTTTCCCATCTGGACGAGGGCGCAAAAGACATGCGATGGGAGTGGGTGGATTTATGTGACCTGGGGAAGGAGGCGGCGGAATCGTTTTCTCCGGGGGCGAGGGAGGCGGGCGTGGCGTTTCTGTTTTTGGGAGGGCCGGCGGCCGTTTTCGGGGTTCGTCCGCTTTTGCAGGGGATTGTCTACAATCTCTGTGACAATGCCGTCAAGTATAACCGGCCGGGGGGCTCTGTCTGCCTGGAGGTAAAGGAGGAGGCTGGGGAAGCGCTTCTCATGGTCACGGATACAGGAATCGGGATTTCGGAGGAACATCAGGAACGGATTTTTGAGCGGTTCTATCGGGTGGACAAGAGCCATTCGAGGGAGATCGGCGGAACGGGGCTCGGGCTCTCCATCGTCAAGCATGCGGTGAAGCTGCACGGGGCGAAGCTGGAGCTTTCCAGTGTTCCCGGAAAGGGAACGAAGATTTCAGTCCGGTTTCCGAAAAACGGAGGGAGGGAATGGAGTGGAGAGGGAATTTTTGATTGCAAGGACAGGGAACCGGGACGTGGTTCTCGGAAAGGCCAGGATGTCGGACTGGGAGGACATGTACAGGAATGTCTGGTCCAGGCCGGAGACGGCGAAGTTCATGATGTGGCAGGTGACAAGGGACGAGGAGGCGGCGAAGGCCAGGATGAAGCGGACGGTCGCCTATGAAAAAACTCATGACACGTACCTGGTGTACGAGAGGAAGAGCGGGCAGGCCATCGGCTTTGCGGGAATCGAAGAGGTTCACCCTCATGCGTTCCGTGAGACCGGCATTGCCATCGGCCCGGAATACGTGGGGCGGGGGTATGGAAAGCAGGTCCTGCAGATCCTTTTGGAGCGAAGCATTTTGCTGGGAGGAAGGGAGTTTTATTACTTGACCCGAAAGGGCAACGTGGCCGGAAAGGCCCTGGCGCTGTCCTGCGGTTTTGTCTACCGGTACTCAGAGCAGAAGACGGACCAGAGAAACGGGGAAGTGTACGAGCTGGAGGTTTATAAGAAAGAATTATGAATGCCTTTGCAGATGGCAACTAAAAATAGTTGCACACTCTATGCTGAGATAGTATACTATATGTAAGGGAGTGAATAATGTGAGCAAAAAAGAAAAACTTATTGTTCGTCTGTTGAAGAAGCCGACGGATTTTACGTTTGATGAGATGGAATCTTTGTTATCCTATTTTGGGTATCAATTGAAACAAAGTGGAACAGGTTCTGGAGTAAAGTTTATAAAAAGAGATAGCAATGAAGTGATAAATTTCCATAGGCCCCATCCGAATGGAATTTTAAAGCGATATGTGTTAGAACAAGTTATAGAAAAGCTGAGAAAGGATGGTTTATTATGAGTGATTTACTGTCTTATAAAAATTATAATGGTACGGTAGAGTATTCGAAAGAGGACAATTGTCTTTTCGGAAGAGTGGTTGGGATAAAATCGTTACTGTCTTATGAGGGAAATTCTATTCAGGAGTTGGAGTGCGATTTTCAGAATGCTGTTGAAGAATATATTGAAGATTGCAAAGAGCGAAATATTGAGCCCGAGCCACCATATAAAGGAACATTTAATGTGAGGATCAGCCCAGAGCTTCACAGGAATATTGCCATATATGCAATGGAACACGGAAAAAGTCTGAATGCTGCCGTTGAAGAAGCGATCGGACATATGGTGGGATAAGTGAGATTAGAAAATGTAAAAAAGGTTATCTGGCAGGCGTCGCCGCTCCTACATCTCTTTTGACCCATAGGGTGCATGGTTGCAACGAAATTTACCACCTCAGATAACCTCTTACAATATCATATTCAGATTATAACCAGATTATTGGGATTTGTAAAGAATTTTAGAAGTGTTCTATTGACAAAATATATTTATAATTGTGGTTGACAAAATTCATCCAAGTAACCCTCATATTGGCATTGTGGATACCACCATGAATGAAGGGATTATATAGTGTGAAAATTACGGAGGCCGCCATTATGGTAGAACGCATAATGGCGGCTTTAGCGTTACTCACGGGCAGAGAGGAGAATTACAACTTCATATCCTGCGCCCGCTCAGGCTGTGTCCTGCAGCTTTGAGAGCGGCGATTGTCGGAGAAATCCGCAATTGTATTTTTTGTCATTCTATGGTAAAATACTTTGGAATTATGGGTTTTGCTGGTTTTTCGTGTAGATGATCCACAGCCCCTTGAGCAGAAGGCCGTCGTCGATGATGATCTTGTGGCGGCAGTGGGGGATGATGATTTTGGATAGTCCCCCGGTGGCGAGGACGGTGGGTTCCTCGCCCAGTTCCTCGGCGAACCGGTCGATCATGCCGTCCAGCATGGAGGCGCTTCCCAGGACCACGCCGCTGCGCATGCATTCGGTGGTGTTTTTCCCGATGGCGTGCCTGGGCGGTTCAAGGCTGATGTTGTGGAGCTGGGCCGCCCTCTGGGAGAGGGATTCCAGGGAGACCCGGACGCCGGGAATGATGGCGCCGCCGATGTAATTGCGGTTTTTGTCGATGCAGGTGATGGTGGTGGCGGTGCCCATGTCGATGACCAGGAAGGGAGCCTTGTATTCCCGGATGCCGGCCACGGCGGTGACCACCAGGTCGCTTCCCACGGCGGCGGGATTGTCCATGAGGATGTTGAGGCCGGTCTTCACGCCGGGGCCCACCATGAGACAGGCTTTTCCGATGATCTTTTCCACGGACAGCCGGACGGTCCTGGAGATGGGGGGAACCACGGAGGAGAGGATCGCCCCCTCCAGGCCCCTGGGGTTGACGTGGTAGAGTTCCAGGATGTTTTTAAAGGTGACGGCGTATTCCAGGACGGTCTGGCTTAAGTTGGTGGAGATGCGCTCCACGAAATATGTCTTTTTGTCGTCGATGCAGCCGATGACGATGTTGGTGTTGCCGATGTCGATGGCGAGTATCATAAGTGCGAAATCCTTTCCAATATAAATTCGGATATCATTTTGGATATCCATTCCGGCCGCAGCCGGTCCAGGTGCGATTATAGCATGGATTGGCGGGCGGCGCAAGGGAATTACCATAAGGAGATCATGTCTATGTTAAAGGGGAAGACGGTTCTTCTCGGCGTTTCGGGAAGCATTGCGGCGTATAAGATCGCAAATCTGGCAAGACTGTTAAAGAAGAACCATGCCACGGTCCATGTGCTGATGACGGAGCACGCCACGAATTTCATCACTCCGACTACTTTTGAGACTTTGACGGGGACCAAGTGCCTGATTGACACCTTTGACCGGAATTTTGAGTTTTCCGTGGAGCACGTGGCCCTGGCGAAGCAGGCGGACCTTTTCATGGTGGCTCCTGCCAGCGCCAACGTGATCGGGAAGATTGCGTGTGGGATCGCCGACGACATGCTGACCACCACGATCATGGCCTGTCCCTGCAAGAAGTTCATTGCCCCGGCCATGAACACCAACATGTACAACAATCCCATTGTCCAGGACAACATTGCGAGGCTCAAGGGCTTTGGCTATGAGTTCGTGGAGCCGGTGGTGGGGATGCTGGCCAACGGGGACACGGGCAACGGGAGGATGGCGGACGAGGAGACGCTGCTTGCCTATATTTTGAGGGAACTGGCCTTTGAGAAGGATCTGGCCGGAAAGAAGGTTCTGGTGACGGCGGGGCCCACCAGGGAGGCCGTCGACCCGGTCCGCTATCTTTCCAACCATTCCACCGGAAAGATGGGCTACGCCCTGGCGAGGGCGGCCATGCAGAGGGGGGCCGAGGTGACTCTCGTGACCGGGCCCACGTCCTTGAAACGTCCGGAGTTCGTGAAGGTGGTGGAGATCGTGACGGCGGCGGAGCTCTATGAGGCGGTGCTCTCTCGTTTTGCGGAGCAGGACGTCATCATCAAGGCGGCGGCGGTGGCGGATTACCGGCCGGCGGCGGTGAGTGGCGAGAAGGTCAAGAAGGCGGAGGGGGAGATGTCCATCCCGCTTTCCAGGACGGAGGACACTTTGAAGGCGCTGGGGGAGCGGAAGCGGGAGGGGCAGTTCCTCTGCGGTTTTTCCATGGAGACGGAGCGGATGCTGGAGCATTCCAGGGAGAAGCTTTTGAAAAAGAACCTGGACATGATCGTGGCCAACAACCTCAAGGTGGAGGGGGCCGGGTTCGGCACGGACACCAACGTGGTCACGATCATCACCAGGGACGGGGAGGTTTCTCTTCCGAAGATGAGCAAGGAGGAAGTGGCACACCGGATTCTGGATGCCATAAATAGAAGGAATGAGGCGGATTCTTAAGTTTTTAACCAGCCGGATGGTGTGGGTCGCCATTGTGATGATGCTCCAGGTGGCCTGGATCGTGGCGTCCATTTTGTTTCTCGGCCGGTATTACTGGGTGATCACGGCGGCGCTGTCTCTCATCGGGCTGATCTTCGTCATGTACATTGCCCAGGAATGGTACAATCCGGCCTACAAGCTGGCCTGGAGCATCCTGATCCTGAGTGTTCCGATCCTGGGGACGATCCTCTATCTGTTTTTTGGCCGGGGCAACACCATTGTTGCCGAGAGGAGGAAGCACAGGCAGATCGACGAGGAGCTCGATCCCCTGATGGAACAGCCGGAAAGCGTTGCAAAGGAGCTTTTTTCGGCGGACCCGGCGGTGGCAAGGCAGTTTTCTTATCTGTACCGGACGGCCCATTACCCGGCGGGGAGGAATGGGTTTACCCACTATTTTTCTGGCGGGGAGGAGTATTTCGAGGAGCTCTGCGGGGCCCTTAAGCGGGCGGAGCGGTTCGTTTTCCTGGAGTATTTCATCATCGAGCGGGGGTACATGTGGGACACGATCCTGGAGATTCTCACGGAGA
The DNA here is from genome assembly GCA_910587905.1 of uncultured Lachnospiraceae bacterium. Lineage (GTDB taxonomy): Bacteria > Bacillota > Clostridia > Lachnospirales > Lachnospiraceae > Lientehia. The sequence continues at coordinate 7,514 of CAJUOF010000141.1, read as the reverse complement.
AGGCGAAGGAGGGGGTGGAGGTGCGCCTGCTCTACGACGACGTGGGCTGTATTTGGCTGCTCCCCCGGGATTACCCGGAGTTTCTGGAGAAGAGGGGGATCGTGTGCCGGCGGTTCAATCTGCTGCGCCCGGTCATGTCGGCGGTCTTCAACAACCGGGACCACCGGAAGATCGCGGTGATCGACGGCCATACGGCCTTCTGCGGGGGCTTAAATCTGGCGGACGAATATATTAATAAGAAGGAACGGTTTGGACACTGGAAGGACGGCGGCGTGGTGATTAAGGGCGAGGCCGTCTGGAATTACACGGCCATGTTCCTCGGCATGTGGAATTCCATCCGCCATACGGATTTTGACTACGGACGATACCGGGCAGTTTTCGGCTCCCGGACGAGCGGGGAGACTTCGGAGGGCGGCCCTTCGCGGCCCGGCTACGTGCTTCCCTACGGGGATTCCCCACTGGACCATGACTGTACCGGGGAGAATGTGTATTTGAACATCCTTCACGGTGCGAAGCGGTATGTGTATATTTACACGCCTTACCTGATCATTGATCAGGAGATGGCGGTGGCCCTCACGCTGGCGGCGAAGAGCGGTGTGGACGTGCGGATCATGACGCCCCACGTTCCGGACAAGAAGCTGATTTTCATGCTGACCCGCTCCTATTATGCCAGGCTTCTGGACGCGGGGGTGCGGATTTATGAGTATCTGCCGGGATTCCTCCACACGAAGGCTTTTGTGGCGGACGACGAGCTTGCGGCCATCGGCAGCATCAATCTGGACTACCGGAGCCTGTACCTGCACTTTGAGTGCGGGGCCCTCCTCTACCGGACGGAGGCGGTGCTGGAACTCAAGGAGGATTTTGTGAGGACCATGGAGGGGGAGGCCATGGAGGTCACCATGGAGTTTTGCAGGAAGCGGCCGATCTATGAGCGGGTGCTGGTGTCGGCCATGCATCTGTTTGAACCGCTGTTTTAAAGACGGCATGAGGTGCCGGAACGCAATATGATAGAAAAGAGGATGGATACGTGGCGTTATCGAAGCAGGAAGTGTTAAGACAGGAAATTGAGAAGAGGAGGACGTTTGCGATCATTTCCCATCCGGACGCGGGCAAGACCACGCTGACGGAGAAGTTTCTTCTCTACGGGGGGGCCATCAACCTGGCGGGCTCGGTGAAGGGGAAGAAGACGGCGAAGCATGCGGTCTCCGACTGGATGGAGATTGAGAAGCAGAGGGGGATCTCCGTGACCTCGTCGGTGCTCCAGTTTAATTACGGGGGCTTTTGCATCAATATTTTGGATACGCCGGGGCACCAGGATTTCTCGGAGGATACCTACCGGACGCTGATGGCCGCCGACTCCGCAGTCATGGTCATCGACGCCAGCAAGGGCGTGGAGGCCCAGACCATCAAGCTGTTCAAGGTCTGCCTGCTGAGACAGATTCCGATTTTTACGTTTATCAACAAGATGGACCGGGAGGCCAACGATCCCTTCGAGCTGATGGACGAGATCGAGTCGGTGCTGGGGATCGCCACCTGCCCGGTCAACTGGCCCATCGGCTCCGGCAAGGAGTTTAAGGGGGTCTATGAGCGGGATTTGAAGTGTGTCAGCCTGTTCACGGCGGCCATGAACGGCCAGAAGGAGGTGGCGGTGAGGCAGGTGCCTCTTTCGGACCCTTCGGCGGCGGAGGCTCTGGGAGAGGGCTTTTACGGCCAGCTTCTGGAGGATATTGAGCTTCTCGACGGGGCGGGGCAGGAGCTTGACATGGAGCTTGTGAGGCAGGGGAAGCTTTCCCCGGTGTTTTTCGGCTCGGCCCTGACCAACTTCGGAGTGGAGACCTTCCTCACGCATTTCCTGAAAATGACGACGCCCCCGCTTCCCAGGAATGCGGATATCGGGCTCATTGACCCGGTTACGGAGGAGTTTTCGGCTTTCGTCTTTAAGATCCAGGCCAACATGAACAAGGCCCACCGGGACCGGATCGCCTTTATGCGGATCTGTTCCGGAAAGTTCGAGGCGGGGATGGAGGTCAACCATGTCCAGGGGGGCCGGAGGGCGAAGCTGTCCCAGCCCCAGCAGATGATGGCCCAGGAGCGCAAGATCGTGGAGGAGGCCTATGCGGGGGACATTATCGGCGTGTTCGACCCGGGGCTCTTTTCCATCGGGGATACTTTCACTTCGTCGGGGAAGAAGTTCGCCTATGAGGGGATCCCGACCTTTGCGCCGGAGCATTTCGCCAGGCTCAAGCAGATGGACACCATGAAGCGGAAGCAGTTTTTAAAGGGTGTGAACCAGATCGCCCAGGAGGGCGCCATCCAGATTTTCCAGGAGTTCAACACCGGCATGGAGGAGATCATCGTCGGCGTGGTGGGGGTCCTCCAGTTTGACGTTTTGCTGTTTCGGCTGAACAATGAGTACAACGTGGAGGTGAAGCTGGAACCGCTTCCCTACGAGCATATCCGCTGGATCGCCAACAAGGAGGAGGTTGACGCGGCGAAGCTCCAGGGAACCTCCGACATGAAGCGGGTCAAGGACCTCAAGGGGAATCCGCTGCTTCTGTTTGTCAACAGTTGGAGCGTGGGCATGGTCCTGGACCGGAATCCGGGGCTTGAGCTTGCGGAATTTTCCAGAAATTGAGGGGGTTCGTAAGTTTTTTGCTGGCATGGAGCGTCTTGGGGAACCCGGGACGGGCGGTCCGCATAGGATAGGGTAAGGGACCGGGAGGGGAAGGATTTCCCATGCGTATCTGTGAGCTTCGGATGAAAGAGGTCATCAACATCTGTGACGGAAAACGGCTCGGCTTTATCACCGACGTGGAGTTTGACTGCCGTACCGGCTGTATTTTGTCGTTCATCATCCCGGGCCCGGCCCATATCTGCGGCTTTCTGGGACGGGATTCGGAATATGTCATTCCCTTTCACTGCGTGGAGCAGATCGGTGAGGACTTCGTGCTGGTCAAGGCGGTGACGGAGGAATGCATGCACAAGTGTAAATAGGAGAGGGGGCCTGCAGGAGCGGCGGCGGATGGTCCCCGGAACAGGAGGTCTGCCATGAAATGTCCGTTTTGCAGCAGTGAGAATATCCGGGTCATCGACTCGAGGCCGGCGGAGGAGCACAACGCCATCCGCAGGCGACGCCAGTGCGAGGTCTGCCACAGGCGTTTTACCACTTATGAGAAGATCGAGACCATTCCCCTGATGGTGGTGAAAAAGGACGAGACCAGGCAGGCCTATGACCGGGACAAGATCGAGGCGGGGGTTCTTTTGGCCTGCCATAAGCGGCCCATCTCCACCCAGGAGATCGACCGGCTGGTGGACGAGGTGGAGAACGAGGCCTTCAACTGCGAGGAGAAGGAGATCACCACCAGGAGGATCGGAAACCTGGTGATGGACAAGCTTAAGAAGCTGGACGAGGTGGCCTATGTCCGGTTTTCCTCCGTGTACCGGGAATTCAAGGACGTGAACACGTTTTTGATGGAACTGGAAAAGCTCTACAAAGGCAGGAAAGAGTGATGGCTGGGTTTAGAAGTTTTTATCCGGATGAATATGTGGATTCTTCCTATGGCATTGACTATGGTGCCCTCTACGGGCGGGGGGTCCGCGGCCTGCTGTTTGACATTGACAACACGCTGGTGCCCCACGGGAAGCCGGAGACGAAGGAGGCGGTGGCCCTGTTTCGGCGGCTCCATGCCATGGGTTTTGAGACCTGTCTCATCTCCAACAATCAAAAACCCAGGGTGGAGCCCTTCGCAAGGGCCATGGAGACCAGGTACATCTGCAACGCCCACAAGCCTTCCGTGAGGAATTACCGGAGGGCCATGGAGGAGATGGGGACGGACGAGGCTTCCACGGTCTTCGTGGGGGACCAGCTCTTCACGGACGTCTACGGGGCAAAGCGTAGCGGCATCTACAGCATTCTGGTGAAGCCCATCCATCCCAAGGAAGAGATCCAGATCGTCCTCAAGCGGCGCCTGGAGCGGATCGTGCTCCATTTCTACAAAAAATCCTTGAAAAAGTAGGAAATATGGGATAAAATAGAACAGATAGACAAGTTGAACACTGAAGGAGGAGTATCAGGACATGGTATCAGCTGGTGATTTTAGGAACGGCATTACGGTGGAGATCGAGGGAAACGTATTTCAGATCATTGAATTCCAGCATGTGAAGCCCGGAAAGGGTGCGGCCTTTGTAAGGACCAAGTTAAAGAATATTAAGAGCGGAGGCGTGGTGGAAAAGACCTTCCGCCCCACGGAGAAGTTTGAGAACGCCCATATCGAGCGGGTGGATATGCAGTATCTATACAGCGACGGGGATCTGTTTTATTTCATGGACGTGAATACTTACGAGCAGATTCCGCTGAGCAAGGACATGATCGGCGATGCGCTCAAGTTCGTGAAGGAGAATGAGATGGTCAAGGTCTGCTCCCACAAGGGACAGGTGTTCTCCATCGAGCCGCCCCTCTTCGTGGAACTGGAGATCACGGAGACGGAGCCCGGCTTCAAGGGCGACACGGCCACCGGTGCGACGAAGCCTGCCACCGTGGAGACCGGCGCAGTCGTTTATGTGCCGCTGTTCGTGGACCAGGGGGACAAGATCAAGATCGACACCAGGACCGGGGAGTATCTGTCCAGGGCGTAAAGGCGGGTATGATACAGAAAACGTAGGCGGTCATATTTCTTACTGTGGCCGGCGTGAATCTGACGGATATTGATAAGTTGAACGAGTAATTGTTGTAATTGGATATGTCAGGAATGGGAAGGCTGCCGTTTTCATGTGGGAGAGGACATGGGACGGCGCCTTTTTACGATCCTGCCTGTTAGTGGGTGTACTTTTCTTTTAGAACGTGGTAAATTTAGGAAACAAAATCATAAGAGAGGAGGACACTATGTCAAGTCAAGAATTATTATTGGCCCTGTCAGAAATGATGGACCAAAAATTACAGCCAATCAGAGCGGACATTGCGGAACTGAAGGTGGATGTCGCCGAGCTGAAAGAGGAACTGAAGGCGGTGAAGGCTGACATCGTGGAACTGAAGGCCGATGTCGCCGGGCTGAAAGAGGAACTGAAGGCGGTGAAGGCTGACATTGTAGGATTGAAGAGGGATGCCGCCGAGCTGAAAAAGGTGTTAGAACTTGTGAAAATCGACATCAGGGATGCCCGCCTGTGCGTTGAGATGAACATAGAACCTCAGATCAGGCTTTTGGCAGAAAATTATGTGCCGTCCGCAAAGAAGTATGAGAAAGAGGCCGCACAGATCGGGCAATTGTGGGTAGAGATCGACATTTTGAAAAAAGTCGTTTCTGAACATAGTCAAAAATTGCAGATGTTTGGGTAAAGCATGTCAAAGAATCAGATGTTCTAACAGGCAAATCGAATAGCATATCAAAAACATAGGAAAAGCAGATCCGAAAATCAAATTAAACGGTCATGTTCCACGTATCACTGTCAACAGGAAGTCACTTTTTTTAAATCATCATAAAAATCGGGATAGGAGATTTTGACACAATCCCCTCCTTTGATGTCCGGCATTTCTCCACAAAGGAGCCCGGCGATGGCAAAACTCATGGCGACGCGGTGGTCTAAGCGGCTATGGATGACGGCTGATTTTAAGGGACGTCCGCCCCGGATGATCATGCCGTCTTCCGTTTCCGTCACGTCGGCGCCCATAGAAGAAAGCCCCTCCGCCATGACTGCGATGCGGTTGGACTCTTTCACCTTGAGCTCTGCGGCATCAAAGATCACAGTTTCCCCTTCGGCAAAGCAGGCGGCGACCGCGATGATGGGAAGCTCGTCGATTAAGGCGGGAATCAGGGCTCCACCGATGGAAGTGCCACAGAGTCGCCCGCCCCGGATCAGAAGGTCAGCGACCGGTTCCCCGGAGCCTGTCCGCTCATGTAAGCGGGTGATGTCGGCGCCCATGGACTGGTAGACCCGGAGGATGCCGTCACGGGTTGGGTTGACGCCCACGTTTTTGATCAGAAGTTCGGAGCCGGGGATCAGGGCCGCCGCCGTGATAAAATATGCGGCGGAGGAAATATCCCCCGGCACGGTGAGCTCCTGGGCAAAGAGTTCGTTCGGCGGGGTGAGTGTGGCGGATGAGCCGTCAGTTTCCACCCGGGCACCAAAGCCGCCGAGCATCAGCTCTGTATGGTTTCTGGAAGGGTAGGGCTCCGTGACCGTGGTGAGGCCGTCCGCATAGAGGCCGGCTAAGAGCACAGAGGATTTTACCTGGGCCGATGCTACAGGAGACTGATAATGGATTCCCGTAAGGTGCCGTCCCCGGATTTTGAGGGGAGCACACCCGTTCCTGTTTATGCTGGAGATGTCGGCACCCATGGCGGTGAGGGGCGTGATGATCCGTCCCATGGGGCGCTTTTTAATGGAAGCATCTCCTGTCAGCTCGCAGGAAAAGGGCTGGGCCGCCAGGATTCCGGAGATCAGGCGGGTCGTTGTGCCGCTGTTTCCGCAGTCTAACACCGAGTGGGGGGCCGAGAGCCCGCGGAGACCCTTTCCGTGGATCAGGATACGGTTCTTGTCCCCATGATTTTCAATGGAGATACCTAGGGCCCGAAAACAGTCAATGGTGGACAGGCAGTCGGCACCCTGGAGAAAGTTTTCTATTTTTGTGGTGCCCTTCGCCAGGGCGCCGAGCATGACACTTCTGTGGGAGATGGATTTGTCTCCGGGAACCGTCAGTTCGCCAAGGAGCGGAGTCTTATTCATGGAAATACCTCATTTTCTAAGCGTTAGCCTTATTCGTCAGATTGGGCCGGCTATTATCTCCGGTATATGGTATAACGGCACTGGGCCAGAAGCTCTGCGGCCTGCAAGGAAGCATCTTCTCGGTAAAACTCGATCTTTAGGACGCCTTCTTCAAACTCCCGGTTATGGATGATGCCGATGTTTTTGATACTGATCTGGTGGGTGGCCAGGATGGTTGCAATGGTCGCAATGGCTCCGGATTCGTCCACGATGTCACAGTAAACGGCAAAATCCTTTTTGATAGGGCCGGCCGACCGGTCGGCGATGGAGTTCCGGTATTCCCTCGAGACGTCGAAAAGATCATAAATGACCTCGTCATTGCCCTTTGCCACAGCCGCGTGTATCTGGCTCAATGCCTCAATGTAATCCCCCAGGATGTCTCTGACCTGTTCCCTGTTGGCGGCACAGATCTGCTGCCACATGACGGGAGAGGAGGAAGCGATCCTGGTGATATCTTTAAAACCTCCGGCGGCTACCAGCTTCATGGTCTGCTCCGGCGTGTCCTTATCCTTCACCAGCTTTACCAGACTTGCTGCAATCAGGTGGGGAAGATGGCTGATGCCGGCCACGATGTAGTCGTGCTCTCTGTAATTCAGAATCAGGGGCAGGGCTGACAGGGAAAGAACCAGTTTCTTAAGTTCTTCCACCTTGTCTGCAGGAGAGAGGGCTGTGGGGGTAATGACGTAATACGCGTTTTCCACAAGGTGGTCCGTGGAGTAGGCATAACCGCTCTTTTCGGAGCCGGCCATGGGATG
>CAJUOF010000140.1 GCA_910587905.1 uncultured Lachnospiraceae bacterium | reverse complement strand
TGCCCGCCTGTTTTCCGCGCTTATGGGCTCATTGGAATGTTTGGTGCTGCAGGCTTTGGATGGATCAATTGCCAGAATCCACTCGGAAATTCCACGTTTCGCAATTACCTGTGACTATTATATTATATAGGCGATTGTGAAACATGAAAATATGATAAGGATTCTGACAATTGCATCCAGGAAAAGCCCTCTGCACCATGGAAAGGAGACCATGGAAAACGGGAGGGTCTCTGCCCGCCTGTTTTCCGCGCTTATGGGCTCATTGGAATGTCTGGTGCTGCAGGCTTTGGATGGAAGCAATTGTCAGAATCCACTCGGAAATTCCATGTTTCGCAATTACCTAACTATTATATCCTGAGAGGAGGAAATATGAGCGTAGAGAGCAATTACCAAGTAGCCAAAGAGCTGTATGCGAAGTACGGAGTCGACACGGACGCGGCGCTTAAGAAGCTGGAGGAGATCCCGGTCTCTGTCCATTGCTGGCAGATTGACGACTTAACGGGCTTTGAGGATTTTAACGCGAAGCTTTCCGGCGGCCTGGCGGCCACGGGGAACGCGGGCGGGAAGCCGAAGAGCGTGCCGGAGTATTTTGAACATTTGGAGAGGGCCTTAAAGCTGGTCCCCGGCAAAAAGAAGGTTGCGGCCCACGCGGTCTACCTGGACAACGGCGGCGTCAACAACATTGAGCGGGATCGGATCGAGCCGGAGCATTTCACCCACTGGGTGGAGTTTGCAAAGAAGATGGGCATCGGCCTGGATTTTAATCCCACTTATTTTAACCATGCGAAGGCGGAGGACGGGTTCACCCTGTCCAGCTACGACGAGGGGATCCGCCAGTTCTGGGTGGAGCACGGGAAGCGGTGCCGGAAGATCGGTGAGTATTTCGGGAAAGAGATGGGGCAGGTCTGCTACACCAACCACTGGATCCCCGACGGCTACAAGGATGTCACCGTGGACAAGCTGGCGCCCAGGGAGCTTCTGGCAAGATCCCTGGACGAGATTTTCGCGGAGAGGATCGACCCGGCCTACAATGTGGATTCTGTGGAGAGCAAGCTCTTCGGTCTGGGGAGCGAGGCTTATGTGACCGGCTCCCATGAGTTCTACAGCAATTATGTGGCGGACCGGAAGAACTGCATCATCTGTCTGGACGCGGGGCATTTCCATCCCACCGAGGTGATCTCGGCGAAGTTGAGTTCTTATCTGGTGTTCGGACAGGAGATCATGCTCCACGTGAGCCGTCCCATGCGCTGGGACAGTGACCATGTGACCATCCTGGACGATGAGACGAAGGCCATCATGGAGGAGATCGCCCGCTGTGACGCTTTTGACAAGGTACATATCGGCCTGGATTTCTTTGACGCCAGCATCGACCGGATCGCGGCCACGGCCATCGGCGGACGCACGGCCAAGAAGGCGATCCTGACGGCGCTCCTGCAGCCGGATGCGGAGCTCAAGAAGGCGGAGCGCGAAGGTAATTTCACGAAGCGCCTGGCTCTTCTGGAGGAGGTCAAGGGCCTGCCTTTCGGCCTGGTGTGGGCGAAGTACTGCGAGATGTGCGGATGTGAGCAGGATGACTGGATCCGTAAGTATTAATTTGGAGGGTATGCCATGAAAACAGTGAAAATTCCGGATACGGACCTGACTCTTTCCGGGATCGGCCTTGGAACGGCGCTGGCCGGGATCAAATGGTCCGGGGAGGAGGGGGACCGCTTTCTGGAAACTTATCTGGAGGCGGGGGGCAACATCATTGACACGGCCCATGTCTATTCGGACTGGATTCCGGGGGAGACCGCCCGCTCGGAGCGGACCATCGGGGACTGGATCCGCAGGAGGGGGGGGAAGCGGGATGATTTCATCCTGATGACCAAGGGCGCCCATCCCCGGTTTGAGTCCATGACCACCGGGCGGCTTTCGAGGGAGGAGGTGGCTTCTGACCTGGATTCCAGCCTGGAAAAGCTG
>CAJUOF010000139.1 GCA_910587905.1 uncultured Lachnospiraceae bacterium | reverse complement strand
GAGGAGAGAAGAGGTGGCAAGAAAAGAGATTGAACGTCTGCGGGAGGCAATGAAAAGCCACTGGATCGCCCTCTGCGTGATTCCTACGGCAGACCCTCACGGCTCGGAATATCCCGGAACACATTTTGAGGCCAGGAAATATCTGTCCGGCTTTACCGGGTCTGCGGGAACGCTGGCGGTGTCTGCGGACTGGGCTGGACTGTGGACCGACAGCCGATATTTCTTGCAGGCGGAACGGCAGCTTACAGGGAGCGGCATCACGCTCTACAAAATGGGGGAGGAGGGAGTTCCCTCTCTAGAGGAAGAGCTTGCCCGCAGGCTTCCGGAACGGGGGATCCTCGCCTATGACGGGACGATTGTGAGCCGGAGGCTGGGAAAGAATTTGCGGCAGATCGCAGAGAAAAAGGATGGGAGGATCCGCCTGATCGATTTGCCAAAGGAGGTCTGGAAGGAGCGCCCGGCCCGTGCGAAGAATCCGGTGTTCTCCCTGGAGCTTTGCTATGCGGGGGAGAGCCGGGCGGAAAAATTTTCAAGGGTGCGGGAAGCCATGAAGAAGGAGGGGGCCGAACTTCATGTGGTAACGACTCTGGATGACATTGCCTGGCTGACCAATCTCCGGGGAAGTGACGTTGCCTGCAATCCGGTATTTTTAAGCTATCTGGTCCTTTCCATGGAGAACGTTTGGCTGTTTGTGCAGGAGGGAGTGCTCTCGGAGGCAGAGAGGGAAGCGCTTTCTAAGGATCAGGTTCAGGTTTGTGCTTACGATCGGTTTTTCGACGAGCTGCCGTCGATCTGCAGGTTTAAGGCTGTGCTGGCAGACAGCAGCCGGGTCAATGAACAGACCTGGAGTGGACTTAGAAGGGCACGCTGTATTGTGGACAAGCCAAATCCCTCCACAGATATGAAGGCGGTCAAAAATCCGACAGAGGCTAAGAACATGCAGAGGGCCCATGTAAAGGACGGCGTCGCAGTGACAAAATTTCTTTACTGGCTAAAACATCAAATTGGAAGGGAGCCGATTACTGAGGGACAGGCGGCGGCATATCTGGAGAGATGCCGGCAGGCGGGGGAGCATTATTTTGGCCCCAGCTTTTCCACCATAGCCGCTTACGGTGCCAACGGTTCCCTGGTCCATTATGGAATGGAAGGGGAGGGGGCACTTCTTCGCCCGGAAGGGTTTCTTTTGGTGGACTCCGGAGGACAATATCTGGAGGGGACGACAGATATCACAAGGACCGTTGCTTTGGGGCCTTTAACGCAAGAACAGAAGCGGCATTTTACGGCAGTGCTGAAGGGGATGCTGGCGCTTGGAGACGTGAAATTTTTGCAGGGGCTCAGGGGAGCCAATTTGGATTATGTTGCCAGGGAGCCGCTTTGGGCCATGGGAATTGACTATTTGCATGGAACCGGTCATGGAGTCGGGTATTTCTTAAATGTCCACGAGGGCCCCAATGCCTTTCGCTGGAAGCTGCCGCCGGAGGGACCGGAGACAGCCGTGCTTGCCCCCGGCATGGTGACATCCGACGAGCCGGGATTTTATCTGGAGGGGGAGTATGGCATCCGGATTGAAAATCTGCTTCTCTGCCGGAGGGCTGAGGAGAACCGATATGGACAGTTCCTGGAATTTGAACATCTGACCTTGGCGCCCATTGATCTGGACGCAGTGGATTTTGCGATCATGGACGAGAGGGACCGGAGAAGACTCAATGCCTATCACACAAAGGTTCGGGAAGCTTTAACGCCTTTTTTTGAGGGAGAGGAGCTTGGGTGGCTTCTTGCGGCGACGAGAGCCATCTAGTTTTTCTGGTAATACTTCACAGGAAAGTGAAAAAAAAAAGCAGAATGCTTGTCAGTTCGCAGATGAGGTGTACAAAGTTGCTAAAGACCAAAAATGCTTTTTGTTAATTTCGATTATGGCTTTTTGGGAAGCCTTGGGGTATGATGTAACTAATCATACACGGCAGGAGGCGGAGCGATGGCAGGAATCTCATTTCGAAATGTGACAAAGACATTCCCAAATGGAAAGGCAGCAGTGCAGGATTTTAGTTTGGAGATCAATGATGGTGAGTTTGTTGTCTTGACCGGCCCGAAGGGTTCCGGAAAGGCGACGATTCTGCGCATGATCGCCGGCATGGAGCCAATCAGTGCGGGTGAGCTTCAGATCGGTGATCAGGTGATCAAAAATGGCCGCCCGGAGAAGCGAAATGTAGGCATGATCTTTCAGCATTTTACTCTGTATCCTGGCATGACGGTCTATGATAATATCGCATTTCTGATGAAGCTGAAAGGAGCGTCGGAGGAAACGATTCGTCCATTGGTGGAGGCGAATGCCAGACTCTTTCGAATTGAGAAGCTGTTATCCTGTTATCCCAGAGAGCTCAACGACTTACAGAAACAGTATGTGGCTATGGCGAGGGCAAATGTCCATGATCCGGAAGCGTTTTTGATGCTGGATCTTCTGGGAAGTCTGGAGTCTTCCGCAAGAAAGAGAGCAAGAAACCGATTAAAAGAACTCTATGGCAAGATCAGGACAACGCTCGTTTATGCGACCAATGATCCGGAAGAGGCGGCACTTTTGGATGTGCGGACGGTGGTCATGCACCGGGGGCGGGTCGAGCAGGTGGGGACGGCCGCGGAGCTTAAGAAAAATCCCTGTAATTTTTTTGTGGCCCAGTTTATGAATGGCTCTGCCTTCGGAAGCAGTGAGGTAGAGATCGTCAAGGGAAAGACGGCGGTGGAAGCTATGGGCAATGGGTTTAGTATTGATGTGCCCGGAGAATGGGTGGAGCGTTTGGAGCGGGGCGGATATCTGGGCCGTCGGGTGCTTTTAGGGTATACGACCTGCCGTTCCATAGAGGAAGAAGAGGCAGAGGAGACAAGACCGGAGGCTGGATGTGACTTTTTCTTCTTCGATCAGGAGACGAGAGAGGCGATTCATTAATACAGATGACAGAAGGCTGGCATACCAAATCAGGTGTTCCAGTCTTCTTTATTATTTTTTTATAGAAAAAAGTCTAAAAACTCTTTCATTTTTGCTCTTAATGCATTAAGATAAAATAAGGATAGACTGAGCATCGCTCTAAAAGGATAACCAATAGACGAAAACAGTATATAACAGGGGTGAACATTATGATATCAAATCAGATTTTACAAAATACCATCGAGGGGCTAAAAGGAATTATGCGGATTGAACTTTGCATCTGCGACACAGAAGGAAAGGTCTTAGCGACCACATTTCCTGACGCGGAGGAATACGAGTTTTCCGTGCTGGCTTTTGTGGAGTCTCCGGCGGACAGCCAGGTGATCCAGGGCTATCAGTTTTTCAAAGTATTCGACGAGCACCAGTTAGAGTATGTGCTCCTTGCCAGAGGGGCAGGGGACGACGCCTATATGGCTGGGAAAGTGGTGGTATTCCAGATTCAGAATCTTCTGGTGGCTTACAAGGAACGGTTTGACAAGGATAACTTTATCAAGAACCTGCTGCTTGACAATCTGCTTTTGGTGGATATTTACAACCGGGCGAAGAAGCTTCATATCGATATCAATGTGCGCCGGGTCGTGTTTGTGGTGGAGACCCAGACGGAGAATGACACGGTGGCACTGGAGACGGTGAAGGGGATGTTTTCCGCTAAGTCCAAAGATTTCATTACAGCGGTAGATGAGAAAAATATCATCCTGGTGAAGGAGTTAAAGCCGGGTGAGAGCTACGAGGATATGGAAAAAGTCGCCAAGATGCTCCTCGACATGTTAAACACGGAGGCCATGGCCACGGTCCATGTGGCATACGGGACCATTGTCAACGAGGTGAAGGAGGTATCCCGCTCGTATAAAGAGGCCAAGATGGCTCTGGATGTGGGAAAGATCTTCTACAGCGACAAAAACATTGTGGCCTACAACAATCTGGGGATTGGCCGCCTGATTTATCAGCTCCCGGTGTCCTTATGCCGCATGTTTATCAAAGAGATTTTTGACGGAAAGTCTCCGGAGGATCTGGATGAGGAGACCCTTGTCACCATCAACAAATTTTTTGAGAACAATCTGAATGTGTCCGAGACCTCCAGACAGCTTTACATTCACCGGAACACGCTGGTTTACAGGCTGGATAAGCTGCAGAAGAGTACAGGCCTTGATCTCCGGGTTTTTGAAGATGCGATCACCTTTAAGATTGCCCTCATGGTGGTGAAATACATGAATTATATTGAGACACTGGACAACTAGAATTGAGGTTTTTTCATGATCATATTTGAACACGTAAGCAAAACCTACGACAAAGCGACCGACCGGGAGACGAAAGCCGTGCGGGATTTGAACCTCAGAATTGAGAAGGGGGAATTTGTCTTTATTGTAGGAAACAGTGGGTCGGGGAAGACGACCTTAATCCGACTTTTGTTAAAGGAGATCGAAGCGACTTCCGGGAAGATTCGCGTCAATGGCATTGATCTTACCGGAATGAAGCGAAAAATGATTCCCAGGTACAGACGGCACCTGGGAGTCGTTTTTCAGGATTTTCGCCTGCTGAAAGATAAAAATGTTTATGAGAACGTGGCCTTTGCCCAGCGGGTGGTGGTGACGCCCACCAGGGAGATTCGAAAACGAGTCCCGGAGGTGTTGGCCATGGTAGGTTTGTCGTCCAAATATAAGTCTCTGCCCAACCAGCTTTCCGGCGGAGAGCAGCAGCGGGTGGCCATTGCGAGGGCTCTCGTGAATCGGCCGGAGATTCTTCTGGCGGACGAGCCCACCGGAAACATGGATCCGGGGAATGCCTGGCAGATCATGAAGCTTCTGGAAGAGATCAATCAGATGGGGACCACCGTGCTGGTGGTGACTCACAGCAAGGAGATCGTAGACCGGATGAAGAAGCGGGTCATTACCATGAAGCGGGGGGAGATTGTGACAGACAGGGAAGAAAGCGGGTACGAGAATGAGGATTAGCACACTGTGGTACTGTATCAGGCAGGGCTTTCACAGCATTCGGAAGAACAAGCTGTTTTCGCTGGCTTCCGTGGGGACCATGGCCACCTGTATTTTTTTGTTCTGCATTTTTTATTCTATTGTGACGAATGTTCAGTTTATGGTGAGAAATCTGGAAAACACAGTGGGTGTGACGGTCTTTTTTGATGAGGGGCTCTCGGAGGATGAGATCCATGCCATCGGGGACGTGATCGAGGCCAGAGAGGGTGTGGCCGGGATCCATTACATTTCCGCGGAAGAAGCTTGGCAGTCTTATCAGAAGGACTATTTCCACGAGGCGCCGGAGCTGGCTGAGGGATTTGCGAAGGACAATCCGTTGGCCAACAGCGCTTCCTACGAAATCTATCTGGAGGATCTGGCTGACCAGGATGAGTTTGTGGAATATTTAAAAAATGTGGATGGCATCCGGAGGGTGAATTATTCAAAAATTGCGGCCGCGGGCCTCTCCGGGATCAACAACCTGGTAGGCTATGTATCCATGGCGATTATCCTGATTCTTTTGTTTGTGGCTGTTTTTCTGATCAGCAATACCATTGCGATCACCATCAGCGCCAGGAAAGAAGAGATTCGGATCATGCGGATGATTGGGGCCACCAATTTTCTGATCCGCGCTCCGTTTGTGGTGGAGGGGCTGATTATCGGGGCTTTCGGCGCAGGACTGCCGCTGGTGGTCGTCTACTATGCTTATGGCTATGCGATGCGGTTTTGCCTGAGCCGCTTGAGCATTTTATCCAGGATTCTGACCTTGCTTCCTGTGGGGGAGGTGTTTCGGGTGTTGATTCCCGTTTCTCTGGGGTTGGGGCTTGGGATCGGGCTGTTCGGAAGCTTTTTCTCTATCCGGAAACATCTGAAGGCGTAAGTGACAAGAGAGAGCAGGAATCTGGAAGAACTGGATTTTGACAGGGAGAAGAGCGACGGCATCTGTCCGGTTTCCGGGCAGTGAAAGGAATGAAAACAAACATGAAAGGAAAATACAGAAGACTGGCCGGAGTATTCGGGGCAGTGCTATTTCTTCTGGGGGGCCTTCCTGGGATCGGTGCCGCAGAGGAATTGGAGAGCAGACAGGGACGGATCGACGCCATTGAGGAGGAACAGGAGCAGGTCCGGAAGAAGCTTTCTGAGTTGGATGAGTTAAAGGAGGATGTGAGTGCCTATATCGAGGCGGTCAACGAAGAACTGGAGGAGGCTGAGGGAAGTCTTTCGGAATTGGAGGGACGGATGGAAGAGCTTCAAGCCCAGATCGAGACTGCCGGAGCGGAGCTTGCGGAGGCGGAGCGCACAGAGCAGGAACAGTATGCGGATATGAAGCTCCGCATTCAATATATGTATGAAAAAGGAGATACTCTGTTTTTGGAAATGCTTTTTGACTCTGCGACTCCCGGGGAATTTTTGAACCGGGCAGAGTATATTTCCAGGATATCGGAATATGATAGAACTATGTTGGCCGCCTATCAGGAGACGAAGGAGTTCATTGCCAGGCGGACGGAGGAGCTCTCGGAGGCTTATGCATCTTTAGAGACTTTGACGGCCCAGGCGGAGGCGAAAAGATACTCCCTTTCGGAGCTCCAGGAGGCCAAGGAAAAAGAGCTTTTTGGCCTCAATGAAGAGATTGAGGAAAACCAGCATTTGATGGCGGATTACGATGAGGCCATGAAGGAGGAGCTGGATGAATTTCTGGCCTTGGAGGAGGCCATCCGCTTGAGAGAGGAAGAGGAAGCCAGGGTCCTCGCCGAGCGTGAGGAGGCGTCCGGAAAGGCGGAGGAGGCTGTCTCCACGGAGGTTTTGGAGGATACGCAGCCGTCCGCAGAGCCGGAAGAACCAGGGGAGGAGACCTCCAAAGCGGACGGAGAAGAGACGGAGGGCAGTGAGGACGACTCAGAGGAGACACCGGCTCCGGCGACACAGGCTCCCACGGAGGCACCCACGAAACCGCCTGTGGTCTCCGAAGGCTTGATCTGGCCGGTTCCTTCCTGTGGTCGGATCTCTTCCGGTTACGGGGATCGGGACGATCCACTGACGGGGGAGAGCAACGGAACCTTGAGCGATCACCATGGCATTGACATCGCTCTTCCGGGAGGGGCTCTGGCGGGGGCAGAGATCGTGGCGGCGGCCGGCGGTGAGGTGATTATTGCGAGAGCCAGCGCTTCTGCGGGAAATTGGATCGTTCTCTATCATGGAAACAGTACATATACCGTATATATGCATTGTCAGAAGCTGCTTGTGTCGGCGGGAGATAAGGTAACGCAGGGGGAAGCCATCGGATTGGTGGGAAATACCGGCTGGTCCACAGGGGCTCATTTGCATTTTGAGGTGCGGGTGGGTGGTTTCAGTACCTCTGCCTATTCAAAAAATCCTTTGAATTATGTGTCGCCTCCGTAGGATGTGGAGGCTTTGACGGCCGGATGGTCGGGACAGAGGCGGAGAAGAGGGATTTTGTCATACAATGTTTTGCTTGAAGAAAGGAAGCGTGCAAGTGCATGGAGAAACAAGATGATTGGATAGAGGATCCGGATGGCTGGATGGAGGATGGCCGGAGGAAAAAACGGGACGGCCGCTTTTTAAAAGGAGTTCTGACCGGTGTTTTATGTAGCCTCATTGTGGTGGCTGCTGCCCTCTGGGGCGTCTATTTTCTGGTATCGGCAAAGGGAAACAGTCTTTTTGGGAATGCAGGACAGGGGACCGGTAACTATGAGGAGATTGATGAAAAGCTTGATCTGTTAAAGGGCATGGTGGACCGTCTTTTCCTCTATGACGTGGACGAGACAGCCATGGCCGAGGGGATCTACAAGGGCTTTGTCGCCGGGCTGGGAGATCCCTATACCGTCTATTATACGGCCGAGGAATATAAGGATATGATGGAATCCTCCGACGGGGAGTATGTGGGCATCGGTGTTCAGATCAGTCAGAGCGAGAGTACCAACGTGATCACGGTGATCCGGGTGTTTCGAGGTTCCGGGGCAGAGGAGGCCGGGATTCAGGCGGGGGATATGCTTTACAAAGTAGACGGCGAAGACATTACCGGCGAGGATATTAACAGCGTGGTGGCAAAGATCCGCGGGAATGCGGGCAGTACGGTCCACATTGAGGTGTATCGGGATTCGGTGAAAGATTATGTGGAAATGGACGTGGAGCGGCGTGACGTGAGCATGGACACGGTGGAGTGGAACATGCTGGAGGGCGGTATGGGTTATCTCCAGATCACGGAGTTTGACGGTGTGACCTATGAGCAGTTTGTCATGGCCCTGGAGGATTTGAAGGCCCAGGGGATGAAGGGGATGATCCTGGATCTCAGGGACAATCCCGGCGGTCGTCTGGACCAGGTGGTGGAGATTGCCGATGATTTTCTCACAGAGGGGGTCATTGTCTCCACCAAAGACAAGAACGGGCTGGGAACCACCTATGAGGCCGACGAGGAAGTGCGCTTTGAGGGACCGGTGGTGCTTCTTGCCAACGGAAATTCGGCCAGTGCGTCGGAAGTTTTGGCGGGAGCCCTCAAGGATTATGATAAGGCGACTCTGGTGGGGACCACCACATTCGGAAAAGGGATTGTCCAGAGCATCTATCCCCTTGATGACGGAACGGCCATCAAGATCACCATATCGGATTATTATACGCCCAGCGGTGCCAACATTCATGGGACCGGGATTGAGCCGGACATCACGGTGGAAAAGGAACAGAGTGAGAACGAAGAGCAGGATAACCAGCTTGACCAGGCAAAGGAAATTTTGGCCGAAGAGATGAGATAAGCCTTGTTCTAACTTTTTTATAGACAAACAAAGAACCTGAGAGGCAGCCAGATAGGGAGGTCTCTCAGGTCTTTTGTCTGTCTGGCGTTTACCAGGAAAGGGGCAGAACCAGGGAGCTTACGGCCTGTTCTTTTGCCGTCTCTTCGTCTCGGATCTTGCAGGAGGTGATCCAGTCCTCGATGACGTAGAGATGGAGCTCAGCGGGCTGGCATTTGTTCAGGCTAAATGCGTCTGTGCCGAACTCTGTGGACTGATTGCCCTTTTCCAGAAGCGTTCCGTTTTCATCGAAACAGACGATTCCGCCTTCAGGATTTCCGAATCCATCGTCGAAGGAGACAAAATTTACCGCCACCTGGTACGGGGAGACGTAAACGTCTGTGATCCGGCCGGGGCTTGTGGTGTCGGACAGGTCTTCATAAGACTGGAGCTGGCTCAAATCCGTCTGGAAGGGCAGCTCCAGCTCCCAGGAACCGTCAATCTGTATGGAGGTGTCCATGATATTCTCCGGATTTGGGATGATAGTTCCGTTTTCGTCCATGATGTCGGCCATAAAACGTTTCAGGCTGATACGCATGAGATGAGTTCCGTCAGCTCCGAGTAGGGAGACGGGAAGATCCGTCTTAATCATACTGTTGAAATTGTGTTCGTCAAGCTGCTGAACGAACAGTTCGGTGCTGGCAAAGGTCACTTCCTCTGAGTCAATATATGCCCGCCCGCCGGGGTAAAGTGTGGCCGTGAGAGGGGTTTGAGTTTCATAGTCAAAGCCGAAGGGTTCCTCAGAATGAATCTGCAAGCTCAGGAACACGGAGAGGCCGTCGGAATAAATCTCGGAGGCGGTGAAGGTGACGCCGTTGTCCGTAACAGAATAGGGACTGTCGGCAGGCATGGCCGTTTCCCCTGTCGAAGCGACCTCCTGTCCGGCAGTAGTTTCCCCGTCAGGCTCGGCCTCCCCCGGAGTTTCTTCTTCAACAGATGTCTCTGGAGGTGTCAGTACTTGAGCCCGGTCTGAATAATCGCCTGCATAGGGGAAATCGTCCTCCATGCCGGCAAAGAGGCTGCCGACGATGGGAAGCTTGGCGGCAAGGGCCGGATTGCTGACGCAAACGATCACGGCGGCGGCGAAGGCGGCGGCCACGGAAGTACTGCTGATCAGAAGCTTTCTTTTAAAATTTCTTCTTTTTTCTTTCTTGATCTGATCCAGTCTGGCTTTCACGGTCTCCTCCAGTCGGGAAGAGACGGGGATTTCGTCAAATTTAAATGGCATAGAGATAGTCCTCCTTTAAACAGTGTCTGAGTTCTCCGCGCGCACGGCTCAAATAGGCCTTCACGGAGCCTTCCGGAATGTTCATGGCATAAGCGATTTCGCTGATGGTCATGTCACTGAAATATTTCAGGATGATAACGGTGCGATACCGCTCCGGAAGAACGTCAATGGCGTCGTACAGATCCCACTTCTCTTCGGCAGAGATGTTTGGCTGTGGCGCGGCGACCTGGACGGTGTCCATGGGAGCCACAGGAAGCGTCTGGCGGAAAAGGTCTATGGCACAATGAATCAGAATTTTCGTGAGCCAGGTTTTGAAATATTCCGGCTTTTTTAAGGTGCGGACAGACTGGAACGCCTGCAGGATGCATTCACTGACGGCGTCCAGCGCCAAATCCTCATTTTTTACATACAGGAATGCAACCCGATACAGATAGGTTTGATAGTGTGTGATCAGCGTGCCGTAAGCTTCCGCATTTCCGCGCACGGCCCGTTTGACCAGGGAAAGTAGATCCTTTTCATTCAATTCCATGTGGTTCCTCCTTTGCGTGTTTCTGATGGTCCATCTATCGATTAGTCTGTGATCTGCGGAAAAAGGTTACAATTTTTTGCAAAATATTTTTGAATGGACTTTGAAAGAAAATTATGCTAAACTAGTACAACATTATAAAAGCATTATAAAGGATTCAGACAGGAAAAGCAAAGCCGGGAGGAAATTATGGCGGCAGATCAGAGTAAAATCAGAAATTTTTGTATTATCGCCCATATCGACCACGGGAAGTCCACCCTGGCCGATCGGATCATTGAGAAGACGGGACTGCTCACCAGCCGGGAAATGCAGTCCCAGGTTCTTGACAACATGGAGCTGGAGCGGGAGCGGGGGATCACCATCAAGTCCCAGGCGGTCCGCACCATTTATAAGGCGAGGGACGGGGAGGAGTATCAGTTCAACCTGATCGACACGCCGGGCCACGTGGACTTCAACTACGAGGTGTCCAGGAGCCTGGCGGCCTGCGACGGGGCCGTGCTGGTGGTGGATGCGGCCCAGGGCATCGAGGCCCAGACCATGGCCAACGTGTACCTGGCCCTGGATCATGACCTGGAGGTGTTCCCGGTCATCAACAAGATTGATCTTCCCAGCGCCGAGCCACAGAGGGTCATCGACGAGATCGAGGATGTGATCGGGATCGAGGCCCAGGATGCGCCTCAAATCTCCGCCAAGGCCGGCATCAATATCGAGGAGGTGCTGGAACAGATCGTGACGAAGCTTCCGGCGCCCACGGGCGATCCGGAGGCTCCCCTCAAGGCCCTGATCTTTGATTCGGTCTACGATTCCTACAAGGGCGTGATCGTGTTCTGCAGGATCAGGGAGGGCACCGTGAGGAAGGGCATGAAGATCCGCTTCATGGCCACCGGGGCCGAGTTTGAGACGGTTGAGGTGGGATATTTCGGCGCCGGCCAGTTCATTTCCTGCGAGGAGCTCTCTGCCGGGATGGTGGGGTATCTGACGGCCAGCATCAAGAACGTTCGGGATACGAGAGTGGGAGACACGGTGACGGACGGGGACAATCCCTGCGCCGAGCCCCTTCCCGGCTACAAGAAGGTGACCTCCATGGTCTACTGCGGCCTGTATCCGGCGGACGGAGCCAAGTACAATGACTTGAGGGAGGCGCTGGAGAAGCTGCAGTTAAACGACGCATCCCTTAAGTTCGAGCCTGAGACCTCCGTGGCGTTGGGATTCGGGTTCCGGTGCGGCTTCCTGGGCCTTCTGCATCTGGAGATTATCCAGGAGCGGCTGGAGCGGGAGTACAACCTGGACCTGGTGACCACGGCGCCGGGGGTGGTCTACAAGGTCTACCGGACCAACGGCGAGGTCATGGAGCTCACCAATCCCTCCAACCTGCCGGACCCTTCGGAGATCGAATATATGGAAGAGCCCATGGTGAAGGCGGAAATCATGGTCACCACCGAGTTCATCGGGGCCATCATGGGGCTCTGCCAGGAGCGGCGGGGAGTGTACGTGGGGACGGAGTATATGGAGGACACCAGGGCCCTCCTGCGCTACGAGCTTCCCCTGAACGAGATCATTTACGATTTCTTTGACGCGTTAAAGTCCCGCTCCAGGGGGTATGCGTCCTTTGACTATGAACTGAAGGGATACGAACGCTCCAATCTGGTGAAGCTGGACATCCTCATCAACAAGGAGGCGGTTGACGCCCTGTCCTTCATCGTCCATGCGGACACGGCCTACGAGCGGGGGAGGAAGATGTGCGAGAAATTAAAGGAGGAGATCCCGAGGCACCTCTTCGAGATCCCCATCCAGGCCGCCATCGGGAACCGGATCATCGCCAGGGAGACCGTGAAGGCCATGCGCAAGGACGTGCTGGCCAAGTGTTACGGCGGAGACATCAGCAGGAAGAGAAAGCTCCTGGAGAAGCAGAAGGAGGGCAAGAAGCGGATGCGCCAGGTGGGGAGCGTGGAGATCCCGCAGAAGGCCTTCATGAGCGTGCTGAAGCTGGACGACAAATAAAGGTGGTGGCGGGAGTCACGAAAGAGGGAGTGACGAAAGGAAACTGCCGCCGGCCCTGTTCGAGGCTGTCGGACAAGCCGCCCGTCATTGCTCCCGGCAGACACGTCGGTTCCCGGGATTTCACTGCGCCGCCCATGGCAGGCAATTTCACCTCCATCAAACCGGGTCGGCTGAAATTGCCTGCGCTAGCCGCAGCGAAATCCCGGGAACCTTCCTATCGTCTGCCGGAAGAAATGACGGGCGGCTTTGGCCGGTCGTCGTTCGCAGGGCCGGCGGCGGTTTCCTTTCTGACTGTAAAAGGGTAAAAGGTAATTGCGAAACCGAAAAATATGGGAAGGATTCTGGCAATATTTCCGGGAAAAGACCTCTGCGCTGTGGAAAATGCCTAATAAATTATCTTTGAAAAGAGGAGGGGAAATGGAATTATATGTGCATATCCCGTTCTGTGTGAGGAAGTGCGGGTACTGTGACTTTGTGTCGGCGCCGGCGGGAAAGGCGGTACAGGAATCCTATATGAAGGCGCTGAGAAAAGAGATCTGCCTGGCGGCAGAAGAGCGAAGGGCCGATGTGGTGACTTCCGTGTTCTTCGGGGGCGGGACGCCCTCCATCGTGGAGGCCGGGGAGCTTGCAAAAACTCTTGCCTGTATCCGCCGGGAGTTTGTGGTGGCGCAGGATGCGGAGATCACCCTGGAGGCCAATCCGGGGACGCTGGCAAAGGAGAAGCTGGAGATCTACCGGAAGGCCGGAGTGAACCGCTTGAGCATCGGGCTTCAGTCTGCGGAGGATAAAGAGCTTTCCCTTCTCGGGCGGATTCATACGTTTGAAGAGTTTAAAGAGGGCTATCGGCTCGCCGGGGAGGCGGGCTTTCGCAATATAAGCGTGGATTTGATGGCGGCGCTTCCGGGGCAGAGCGTAAAAAGCTTTGAAAAAAGCCTTCGGGCGGTGACGGGGCTTTTTCCTGCGCCGGAGCATATTTCGGTGTACAGTTTGATTGTTGAGCAGGGCACTCCCTTTTATGAGAAATATCACAGGCAGGTATTGGCCCGGGATGCGGGGGAGGGGGACTGCCGCCCCCTGCCCACGGAGGAAGAAGAGCGGGACATGTATGCCCTGACCGGGAATCTGCTTGCCGCCTGCGGTTATGAGCGGTATGAGATCTCCAACTATGCGAAGCCCGGCTTTGCCTGCCGCCACAATGTGGGCTACTGGACGGGCGTTCCTTATCTTGGTTTCGGGATTTCTGCCGCTTCCTATTTAAGCGGGAGCTATGCCCGAAATGGGAGTCATGCGGATGAAAGGCCCACCGACGGGAGACGGTTTTCCAACACGGATGATCTGGGAACCTATCTGAGGCTTCTGGAAGAATGGGAGAGCGGGCGGGAAACGGTCCTGGGACGGAAGCTTCTGGGGCAGCTCCGTCAGGGCGAGGAGACCGTGACCAGGGAGCGGGCCATGGAGGAATTTATGTTTCTGGGTCTGCGCATGACAAAAGGAGTTTCTGGGGACGAGTTTGCGGGGCGGTTCGGAACGGACCTGGAGGAGGTCTATGGAACGGCTCTTGGAGCGCTGGAACGGGACGGGCTGATGGAGCGGACGATGCCTGGAGAGGGAATGGACGTGCGCTGGCGTCTGACGGCACGGGGGATTGACGTGAGTAATTGCGTGCTGGCGGAGTTTCTGTTCTGACGTCCCTGATTTTATGGGAAAACCATGCGCATCCCATGGTTTACAGAACAAACCAAAACTGTTAAACTTTAAGGAGAGACTGGGAAGACCTGAAAGTGAGGAGCGATTGGGGATGAACTATCATATTCCAGACAGAGTTGTCAGAGATATCACGTCATTTGCCTGTAAGCATAATATTGAACGTGTCGTGCTTTTCGGTTCCCGTGCGAAAGGCACACATACGGAAAGAAGTGATATAGACATTGCCGTCTGCGGCGGTGATTTCGACGGCTTTTATTGGGATATAAGGGAAAACGCTCATTCTCTCCTGTCATTTGATATCGTAGAGCTTGACGATGGCATTTCCGATGAGCTGAAAAAAGAAATTGAGAGGAGTGGAATCGCGATCTATGAAAAAGCTTGATAATTTTTCAAATTGTCTGGATGTGCTGAAAGGTGCAGATTTTGACTTTGCAAAGGAGAACGACATTTACAGGACGGGTGTCATCGGACAGTTCAATTTGACGTTTGAGCTTGCCTGGAAAGCGCTGCAGGCGGTGCTAAGAGTACATGGCGCAGAGAGCACAGAAACAGGTTCACCCAGAGAAATCTTACAGCTTGGTTATAAGCTTGGGTTCGTGGAAGCTTCAGACGTGTGGCTCACGATGCTGAAAAAGCGTAATACTTTGGTGCATATCTATGACGAGAGTGAGATTGATGAGATGCTTCTGCTGATCCGTGACAGGTTCACGCCTGCGTTTATTCGATTGGAAAAGGTACTTGGCGAGAAGCTGGGGGAAGCGGAGAACGGTTGGGGATGAAAGAAGAGTTTGGAAAGATTACCCGGCCTTAGCCGGACGGACGTGACAGGTGTTTTTGTCGGCGGGGAGAGTGGGAGCGGTGGAAATCGTGTCTACGAAGGAGGGGGCTTATGTGGATTTGCCCGGTTTGCGGAAAAGACAACGGAGAAGGTCTGCTGTGTGAAAGGTGCGGCTTTGACGAGAGCCTTCATTATAAGAAATACCGGACGCTGGCGGAAGTGGATGCGGGCCGGGAAGCGGTAGCGGTAGAAGAACAAAAAAAGCGGGCGCTTGCCGTTTCCCGGACGCCCTTCGACGTGTTTCTCTGCTGTCAGGAGACGGACGAGGAGGAAGCGCATCCGGCAGAGGAAGAACGGATTTCCGGCAGTGGAGAGTGCCCGGACGCAGAGGCGGCTTCGAAACAGGGCGCAGAACGGGCCGCAGCCTTTCGGGGAGAAGAGCCGGAGAAGCCGGAGGAGACGGAAGCAAGAAACGGAGGGACAGGACGGCCTGCAAACGAGAAGCCCAAGAAGCCCAAGCGGACGGTCGTGGCTTGTTTGACGGTGGCAGCCTGCCTGGCGGCTGTAATCTTTTTTTCTTCACAGCGTGTTTCGAGAAATGAACCGGAGACAAAGGCGGATGCTGCAGTGCAGGCCGAGACGGAGAATATCGAAGGGGCATCCGAAGTCCATAGCCGGGAAGAGACGGAGACTTTGCCGCACGCCAAAGCTCCTGACGCTGCGGAGACAGAGGATCAGGATAATTTTTTGTACACGGTTCTGGAAGACGGGACGATCGAGATCACCGGATATCAAGGGGAAGAGAGCGGGGATCTGGTCATACCAAACAAGATAAACGGAGCTTCGGTGACGAAAATTGGGGAGTCTGTATTCAGTGGCTGCAGCGGATTCCGTGGAAGCCTGGTGTTGCCGGAAGGTCTGCAGGAAATCGGGTCGTTTGCCTTTTATGGCTGCAGCGGATTTAACGGAAGCCTAGCACTGCCGGAAAGTCTTGAAAAAATCGGGGGCAGTGCGTTTAATGGCTGCAGCGGATTCCGTGGAGATCTGACGCTGCCGGAAAGTCTGACATACGTAGAGGGTTGTGCATTTAAGGGCTGCAGTGGATTTAACGGAAACCTTAAGCTGCCGGAAGGCCTTGAGAAAATCGAAGACAGTGCCTTTTATGAATGCAGCGGATTCAGCGGAAGCCTGACATTACCGGAAGGCTTGACGTATCTTGGGGAGCATGTATTTTATGGCTGCAGTGGATTCAGCGGAAACCTGACATTGCCGGAGGGTCTGACGTATATCGGGGAGTATGCCTTTTATGGCTGCAGCGGATTCAGCGGGAGCCTTAGGCTGCCGGAGGGCCTGGAGCAGATCAAAGATGCGACCTTTTATGGCTGCCGTGGATTCAATGGAAGTCTGACGCTGCCAAAAGACTTGAAGCGGGTCGGAGATACGGCCTTTTATGGCTGTGAGGGATTTAAGGGAAAGCTGACGCTGCCGAAAGGCCTGGAAATTCAGAAGGATGCCTTTGCGGGATGTGACGGCCTGGACATCGTGCAGTGATTTGTCACAGGCCTTAAAATATGTTGACGGGGGAGGGGGCTTATGTGGATTTGCCCGGTTTGCAAAAATGCGAACGGAGAAGGCCTGCTGTGCGAAAAGTGCGGCTTTGACGAGAGCCTTCATTATAAGAAATACCGGACGCTGGCGGAGGTGGAGGGAAGTGGGGAAGCGGCGCATATCTATGAACTTTGTAGGGAGGTTTCGGACTCTTCGCAGAAGAAGGAAATTCCCGAAGGTGGAGAAAGGTCAGGGGAGATTCCGAAGGATGGACCGGAAAGGCCGGAGGACATTTCGGAAGAGAAGGCGGGAAAGCCGGAAGCTTTTCGGGAGAAGACGAAAATAACGGCGTAAACGGAAAAGACAGAAGCGGCGGGCCGGACTGACGCAGAGGTGCGGAGGAAGCGGACGAGGGCGGCGGTGCTGGCAGCAGTCTGTGTGGCGCTTCTGGCGGCGGTGGCCGTCATGGTCTTACATACAGGAAATTCTGCGGACGAGATGGGGCCGGACCAGGCAGGGGCCATGGATTACGCAGGCACGGAGGCCGCTGCGGGGACGGCAGGCGCTTCCCCGGCGGATTCTTATGAAGCGGGTGACGAGATCCGATTCGGGGCCTATGAGCAGGATGGTGACAGATCCAACGGAAAAGAAGACATAGAATGGATTGTGCTGGAAAAAATAGGCAGCAGGGTGCTTGTTCTCAGCAAATATTGCCTCAATGTGCGGCCTTATGATGAAGAGGGAGATGCATTGTGGGAGAACTGTTCCCTGCGGAGATGGCTGAATGAAGAATTTTTAGAGGAAGCCTTCGGTGAGGAAGAGCGGGCCCAGATCTGTTACACAAATCTGGTTGACTACCCGGCGGTTCATGAGGATGGGACGGATCCCATAAATGATACGGACGATCAGATCTTTCTCTTGAGTCAGGAAGAAGTATATGAGTACTTTTACCCGGTGGAGGAAAGCCGGACGTCCCCCACAGAACATGCAAAAAAGCAGGGGGCGGTCTTTGAGGGGAATGCGGACTGGTGGCTGCGGATTTCAGACGGTACGTGCTATGCCGTCGTCGATGCCGATGGACGGATTGCCATTGGCGTTTATGCCGACGGGTTCCCCGCCTACGTCCGCCCCGCCATGTGGATTGAGCTGGGAACTTCTGCGGGAACAGAATCCGGGGAGAATGAGGCCGGTCAGGGAAATGCGGAGGAAACGGAAGGCGCTGCGTATCCGCAGTCATTTTCTGAGCTGGAGGTGGGAAGCCGGTTTCCGTATGGGACTTATGAGCAGGATGGCGACGGCTCCAACGGCAGGGAGGGCATTGAGTGGCTTGTCCTGGACCGGGTGGAAGATAGGGCCCTTGTGGTCAGTGAATACGGACTTGACGTGCGTCCCTATGACGGAACCTTTGAGGCGGCGACCTGGGAGACTTGCAGCCTGCGAAGCTGGCTGAACGGAGCATTTTTGGAGGAAGCGTTTGGCACCGAGGAACAGGGGCGGATCCGGGAGAAGGCCCTGACGAATCCGGATAATGCGGAATACGGGACGGAGGGCGGAAGCGACACCGTTGACAGGGTGTTTCTTCTGAGCATGGAGGAGGCAGAACGGTATTTTTCCTCGGAGGAGGAGCGTCAGGCCTCTCCCACGGAATATGCAAAGGCACAGGGGGCGTATGTGGGAGATAACGGCAATGCGGACTGGTGGCTGCGGTCGCCTGGCGCCAGTCCCCATGGCGCCGGCGGGATCGATGCCGGCGGGGGCATTTTCAGTGGCTCTAATGTCGGCAGCGTGGATGACTCTGTCCGTCCTGTTTTGTGGATGAACGTAAGCGCCGCCGATACGGACGTGGGGGATACGGTCCATTTTGGCAGGTACGAGCAGGATAACAATGCCGAGAACGGGAAAGAAGAGATTGAATGGACAGTGCTTGACAGACAGGACGATTCCATACTGGTGATCAGCAAATACTGCCTTGACGTCCGGCCTTATCACAGCGACAGAAGGGATGTGACCTGGGAGACCTGCAGCCTTCGTGGCTGGCTGAACTCGTCTTTTCTCACGGAAGCATTTTCGGGAGAAGAACAGGGGCGGATTCTGGAAACGACGGTGGGAAATCCCGACAATGCCGAGTTTGGAACGGCGGGAGGAAATGATACGACGGATAAACTGTTTCTTTTGAGCACGGATGAGGTGCGGCGGTATTTTCCCTCGGAGGAAGAGCGTCGGCTTTCTGCCACGGCATACGCCAAAAAACTGTGGGCATATGTAGGGGATAACGGCGGTTCGTGGTGGTGGCTGCGGTCGCCGGGCTTTAGCCAGGAGGATGCGGTGGACGTCCTTGCCAGTGGGGAGATTAACGACAGTGGGAATTATGTCGACGGCGTCAACGGCACGGTCCGCCCCGCCATGTGGATCGACTTGGGTCCGTGACTTCCTGGCGGTGTGGCTGCCGGAAAGAAAAGATTCTGAGACTGAAAATAGACCGACGGGGGGATGGGGCTATGTGGATTTGCCCGGTTTGCGGAAATGCGAACGGAGAAGGCCTGCTGTGTAAGGGATGCGGCTTTGACGAGAGCCTTCATTATAAGAAATACCGG
>CAJUOF010000138.1 GCA_910587905.1 uncultured Lachnospiraceae bacterium | reverse complement strand
TGGGATAGAGCGCCTGCTGTTGAGGCATATATCCTAAAATCCCTCGAAACTCCCGGCCCATCTCCCGGATGTCCTCCCCGTCATAGAGAATCTGTCCGGAGGTAGCCTTTAAATTCCCGGTCAGGATGTTCATAAACGTGCTCTTCCCAGCTCCGTTTGGCCCCAGGAAGCCGTAAACCCCTTCTGTCAGAGAGGCATCAATCCCCTTCAGGGCCCGTTTCTTTCCATAATTTTTCACAAGCTGTTTGACCTCCAGCCTCATGAACATCCCTCCTATTTTTTAATAAGTTTCTTCGCACAAAAATCGGAAATCAGAAGAACCCGCCAAAAATTCCTCTTCGGAAATCGTTCCATAAGCGCCGACTAATTCTCCGGCTTCATTTTTCAGGAGGCCATTCCCAAAAATCATCCGCCGCCCGTCCTGTATATACATGGTGATTGGAGTCAGGCCGGGCTTTCCCGACGCAATTTCATGAAGCGTTTTTACCGTTTGATCCGAGAGGCCACAGGCCTTCCATTGCATCTGTTCCCCCGCGTGAGCCTCCTCCCGCCATACAAAGGTCCCGTCCAGCAGTGCGCTGACCAACAGCGGATTCTGTTCTGCCACCGCGAGAGCTTCCGTTTCTCCGGTTTTCAGGTCCAGCACCTGAAGCACCGCATTCTCCCCCGATGCATACTGGTAACAGACGGCGTTCCTCCCCCACCAGCCTGCAACCCTCAGTTCTTCCGACTGCACCACCGGCTCTACCTGACCGGACTCCGGATGAATCGCATAAAGCCCGCCCTCCAGAATATCTCCGTCCGTGGCGCCTCTGCTCTCCACCATCAGATACACATCGCCCCCGTAGACATGGCAGGGAGTCCAGACAAGCCGGCTGTCTCCCGCCCCCTCACAGGTTAAGAGTGTCCGCATATCCCCCGTCTCCAGATCAACCTCGATCAGCGACGCGGTACACCTCGACGGTCTCTCGTCATCATAGTTCTCTGTGAAAAATTCGGAAGTGCCGAAATAGAGCTTTCCCTCTGTCACAGCAATGGCACCTCCGACTCCGGAAAATCCCTCAAACAGCGTCAATTCCTTTCTATTCTCACCGGACACATCCGCGCGGTATAACGCCCATCCTTCCTCCACACTGTCAAAATAGTAAAGCATTCCCTCATAGAGAAACGGTGAATACGTTCCTTTGCCCAACACGGCCGCGCACTCCGAATCTGAATCATGGCGGCAGTTCGGTCGGTTACAGAGCGGATAGACTGCCCCTGACTGGTAATCGTAGAACATCATTTTGTCTGTCAGGAATACCACCCCGTCCTCACCGGTGCTATAAAATCCCTGCCCAATGATTCCCTCCTCCCCCGGAACATCCGACGAGCTGACATCCTCCTTCTCTTTCTCAGGAAGCGTATCCGCCTCCTGAGGCTCCTCCACAACCTTCGTCTCCTTCTCCTGTTCCAGGGAAACTCCCGTATCCTGTACTTCCCCCGATACCTTCGTCTCCTTCCCGCATCCCCCCGCACAGCCACAAAGCCCAGCCAAAACCGCTGCTGCCAAAATTCCTTTTACCCATACGCATTTTCTTCCCATAAAACATACTCCTTTGCATTTTTATATCCTGATGGCCCATCCATCTATTGATTAGTCTTGCATTTGGGTAAAAAGGTTACAATTTTTTTCAAGTTACGATTTCGTCACATTCCCAGGAGCTCCTTAAGCTCCCCCAATAGATCCTCCTTAGAATCTCCCCTTCATCTGCCCTTTCCTTCTCAGCACTGCCGCATCAGCCGGATATAAAACTCCACCGCCCGGTGTATGGTCTCCACCCGCACCCGCTCGTTGTTGCCGTGGATGGTTCCCCGCTCCTCGGCCGTCAGGTCCATGGCGGAAAACCGGTAGACATTCTCCGGCGAAGCGGTTGAAAACGACGGCGGAACCACGGCAGAGTCCCCGCTGTCAGAAGAGCGTCCCAGCCAGAGAAGAACCACGATACCGATCAAAGCAATACAAATCACAGTCCCTAGAATCCCGATCACCATCCCCGTTCTGCGTTCCTTTCTGGAATCCATCCTCTCCCTCCCTTCTTTCCTGAAAATAACCATACAATACTACCATGATATCCTATTTTCAGAAAATAAGCAACGAAGTTTCCATAAACAACACAAAAAAAGTGGTTCTTTCCCGCCGGAACACGCCCTCCGGCTTAGAAAAACCACTTTTCTTCCCGATATTTCTATATAAATCGAAACCACCGCAAACGTCTTAGGAAACGCTTTGATCAGCGTTTCCCTTCCTTTTATTCCGTGGTCAAAAGACTGGTGACCGCATAGACCTCGGTGCCGTTATAGTCAAGCTTTGACCAGCCGTTGCTCCCGATCCCGGTGCGGGCCACAAACTCCCCGTGAGTCAGGGTCGCCACCACGTTGTCGTCCGTGGAAGAATCCGGCGCCGACCTGAGATAGACCTCCTCCTTGGCCGTCACGCTGTCCGAAGCCTCCTGATAGGTGGGGACGGACGCCGAAGAGCCGTCGGTGGAGAGATAGCTGGTGACCGCATAGAGCACCTGTCCCTCGTACTCCACCCTGGACCAGCCGTTGTGGCCGATGCCCGTCCGCTTGATCCAGTCGCCGTTGTAGATCCTCGTGACCACGTCCTCGTCCTTTTCCGTGCTGGGGACCCGCCGCAGATTGGTCTCGATCTTGGCCGTCACCTGCTCGTCCACCGCCTGGAAATGGACGCCGTGCTCCGTGAAAGTGTCACCCTGGGCCTGTCCTCCCTGGGCCGCCCCGCCGGAAACAGACTCCAAAGCCGCAGAGGCATCCGGCTCCGTGACTCCCGCCGCCTGACTGCTCTCCGGTGCCGAAGCGGCAGGCGTGCTCTCACCGGCCCCCGATTCCAAAGGCTGGACAGAGGGCCCGTTTTCCCCGTCGGACGCACCGGACGGCGGACTTTGCTCCGCTGCAGGCTCCTTGCTCTCCGCCGGATTGCCCTGAGCCAGAGTCTCCGGCGAAGAGGAAGGCGAAGGGCTCTTTTTCCCGGAGCTCCCTCCCGCCGCATAGCTGATGCCATAAGAAGCGCCGCCAATTACAATGATCACCAACAAAAACACGAGAATGCCCGCCACTTCCCCGTGGTCCGACATCCACTGCCTGATTCCCCGCATATAAATCCTCCATCAAACCATAAACCGAATCCTAACCGTAAAACCCGGCTTCCCTGAGTCCCAGCTTCCTCGCATGACACCGGGCCGCCGCCACGCCCCGGTTATAAATCCTCCATCCCGCTCCGATGGTGGCCGCCCAGAGGGGCGTCCGCTCCTTCGGCTCCCGTTCCGTCCCGCCGCAGCCGTCAATCCGCCCCTCCTTCACCAGCCGGATCAGATCATTTGCGCAGGTGACCGGCTCATGGATTTCCGTGTAAGCCATGCCGATATAATCCACCTTGTGAGAATCAGAACCGCCAAAGCAGACCTTCCCGTGTCTGGCCGCAAGATGAGCCGCCTTCCGGTTGGACTCCGGGCGCTCACAGGTATTGAACGCCTCCACAAAATCAAACTCATGGATCAGGTCCGGCTCCCGCTCCAGGCGCTTCGAACACATGGCGCTTAAAAACTTGGCCCCGTAAGGGTGGGCCGGCCCCAGAATCCCGCCACACCTGTGGACGATCCCGGTCAGCCTGCGGACAGGAAGCCCCCGCACCTCCAAAACCTGCAACTCCACCTCGTCCGGCATGACCACCAGGATGTGGCCCGCATCCAGAGTGTCATACTCGATCCCCCGAAGCACCACGAAATCCTCAAGACCGCCGGTTTCCTCCCTGACGGCAAGCCATTCTCTATATCCTCTGTAGCTGTTGTGATCCGTAACCATCATGCCCGCAAAGCCCTTCTCCTTGAGAAGCCTCGCATACTCCAGAACGTCCACCCTGGCATCCAGGGAGCCGTTCCTCGTGTGGCAATGAAAGTCGTACTTCAAACTACCATCCCTTTCTATAAACCCATGTCTACTCGCTTTTGCTAACCTGTACTGTACCACGTTTTTAGGTTCAGGTAAAGGCTTATCGGGGATTTCCAGCGAATTCATAAAGAATTAAGAGTTCCTTTCGGAGTTACTGTGCATCTTTTATCTGGAGCCAAAGGTCGTTGAACAGGGCGTCCCCCTCGGTGCCCAGCGAATGGAACACCTCACACTTGCTCAAAATATCCTCGCCGGGGAAGACGGCCGGATTGGAGAGAAGCTCCTCATCCAAAAGCTCCTGGGCCCCGGTGTTGGGCGTAGAATAGGTGATGTACTCAAAATTTTTAAGGGCAATCTCCGGCCGGTTCAGGAAATTGATCCAGGCCTCCGCATTCTCCTTGTTCTCGGCATTGGCAGGAATGACCCAGGAGTCAATGAAATAGTTGCTCCCCTCCTTGGGCACCACGTACCTGAGGTCCGGATTGGACTCCTGGAGCTGGAGCACCTCACCGGAATAAGACATGGCGATGGAAGCGCTGCCGGAGATCATGCTGTCCTTGATCTGGTCCATGACATAGCGCTGAATCAGGGGCTTCTGCTTTAACAGCAGTTCCCTGGCCTCATTAAGCTGCGCCTCATCCGTGGTATTGATGGAATATCCCAGAATTTCCAGGGGCGCCACGAACAAGTCCCTGGGACTGTTGTACATGAGGATGTTCCCCTTGTACTCCTCATTCCAGAGATCCTCCCAACTGTCGATCTCCTCGTCAATGAGCGCCGTGTTGTACAAAATCCCCAGAGTCCCGAAGGTATAAGGCACAGAATACTTATTCTCCGGGTCAAAGGTCCTGGAGCCCTCCAGGATGCCCTCGCTGATGTACTTCACGTTGGGAACATTGTCAAAGTCAATCTCCGCCAGAAGGTCATTGGCAATCAGCTTCTCGATCATATAGTCCGAGGGACAGATAGCGTCGTAGGCGACGCCCCCCGCCTCGATGATGGGATACATGGACTCGTTGGTCTCAAAGGTATCATAGACCACCTCGATCCCCGTCTCCTCCTCAAACTGCTCAATGACCTCCTCGTCAATGTATTCGCCCCAGTTGAAAATCTTCACCTGGCCCTTGGACTCCTCCTTCTCCCCGCCGCAGCCGGAAAGCCCCAGCACAAGGGCCGCCGCAAGGGCCGCCGCCATCCATCTCTTCTTCATTCCGTCAAATCTCCTTTACCAGTTCATTCTTTTTTCCCTTCGGCAGGTTCGCAATGACAAGAAGCACCAGAACCGCCAGGAACATGATCGTGGACAGCGCATAGAGGCTCGGCTTGATGCCCTTCCTCACCTCGCTGTAGAACAGGGTGGAGAGTGTGTTGACCCCCGCCCCTTTGGTAAAATGGGTGATGATAAAGTCGTCCAGGGACATGGTGAACGCCATCAAAAATCCGGACAAAACCCCCGGCCGAATGTCCGGGAACACCACCTTGAAAAACGCCTGCACGGGCGAAGCCCCCAGGTCCAGGGCCGCCTCGTAGATACTCGGTTCCAGCTGCTTCATCTTCGGCATCACGCTGAGGACCACGTAGGGAATACAGAACGTAATATGGGACACCAGGATCGTCCCGAACCCCAGGCTCACGCCGAAGGCGATGAAACAGAGCATCAGAGAAATCCCCGTCACGATCTCCGCATTGACCATGGGAATGTTGTTGAGCCCCATGACGACGGCCCTGGGCCTTCGCTTCATCCGGCTGATCCCGATACAGGCCGCCGTCCCGATCACCGTGGACACCACCGCTGAGATGAGGGCGATGACCAGCGTCGTCCGGAGGGCCGACATGATGAGCTCGCTGGAAAACATGGCCTCATACCATTTCAGGCTGAAGCCGTCCCACCGGGACATGTACTTGGAGCTGTTGAAAGACAGCACCGTCAGCGCCGCGATGGGCGCATAGAGAAAGATAAAGATGATCACCAGGTAAAAGCGCTTGAGAAACCGCATCATACCACCGCCCCCTCTCCGTCCCTGTCATACTTGGCAAAGAGCACCATGCTGATCAGAATAAAGACCATGAGCACCAGCGAGAGGCCGGAGCCCAAGTTCCAGTTGGCCGTGAAAGTAAACTCCTGCTCGATCACGTTTCCGATCAGAAGCACCATGCCGCCGCCAAGGAGGTCCGAGATCACGAAGGTGGTCAGGGCCGGCACGAAAACCATGGTGATCCCGCTCACGATCCCCGGCATGCTTAAGGGAAAAATCACCCGGAAAAAGGTCTGTACCCCGTCGGCCCCCAGATCCCTGGCCGCCTCCACCGTGTCGTCGCCGATCTTGATGAGCACATTATAAATAGGAAGGACCATGAACGGCAGGAAATTATAGACCATGCCGAAGACAATGGCCGCCTGGGTGTTGATGATGTTGATCCCCGGCAGATGGAAAAAGCTCAAAATCTGGTTGATGACCCCGTTCCGGTCAAGAAGGGTCTGCCAAGCCATGGTCCGAAGCAGGAAATTCATCCACATGGGCAGAATGAAGAGGAAGACCACGAAGCCTCCCTTCTTCACATGAAGCCCCTTTAAAATCATGGCCAGCGGATAGGCAAGCACCAGGCAGATCCCCGTGCTGAGCACCGAGAGCTTCAAAGAACGAAGGAGGGCGCTCACCTTCTCCGGCGAGGCGATGGCCGCCAGATTCTCCAGCGTAAAGGCCCCGGTCCGGTCCGTCAGCCCGTAATAAAACACAAACAGGAGCGGAATGATGATAAAGCCCGCCATCCACACGATGTACGGGGCTGCTAAGGATTTCTTACCCATTGACTCCCACCGCCTCCTCATCCTCCGACTCCGGCTTCTTCATGATCTGGATGTTGAAGGGATCCACGCCGATGCTCACCTTGGCCCCCACCGGATGGCAGACCGTGGAG
>CAJUOF010000137.1 GCA_910587905.1 uncultured Lachnospiraceae bacterium | reverse complement strand
GGAGTTCAGACGTGTGCTCTTCCGATCTAATGACTCTGGTCGGAAAAGCCGGTCTGCAGCGCTACATGGACGGGAGGGTTCCCCTGCTCCAAAAGCTTTTTGGCCTTTCCGATCCGGATGTTCTGCAGATAATTGTAGGGCGTCACGCCCCTCGACTGCATAAAGGCCCGAAGGAGGGTGGATCTGCCAAGTCCCGCATGACGGCAGATCTGATCCAGATAGATCCTCTCCCCATAATTTCGTTTCATAAAGGCACAGGCCCTGGCGATCTCTTCCCGGCACTCCGGGATGCACTCCTCGAAAGGCTGCCCGTACCGCTGGATGAGCAGCGACAGAAGAAAAAACAGGTCCTCCTCCTTCTCAAATTCAGAGGAGCCCTTCATGACCTTCTCGTGGAGCGGTCTCAGATAACAGGTGACCTCTTCGTCACAGATCACGTTCCTGGTAAATCCGGGAAGCTCCCGCTTTCCCGTGATCTCTTCCGCCAGATCCAGCATGACTTCCTTTGCGATATTAAATCCCCGGTAATCCAGGGCCCCCTGGCCGCTCTGCACGCAGGCATGGTTGTCGCCAGGGTTGAACAGGAGCACGTCCCCCCTCCGGACCGTGTACTCCCTCTTTTTGCAGGACAGCTCCCGCTCCCCGTCCTCCAGAAAGCCGATCACGTAATACCCGTGGAAATGATTGGGGAATGGCTGGACGATCCCCTCAAAACGATATGCCTCCAGACGCAGCTCCTCGTCAAAGACTGCGGTTCTGATCTCCTTTTTCACCGGCGGCCCTCCTCTCCACTCTCTGTCATAGGTGTTTGCGAAAGACGAAATTGCAGGAATATTCAACAAATTTTTGAGTTTCGCAACCACCTATTCCATCATACCGGCTTCCGGCAAAAAAGGATTGTAAAATATCTTCATTATATCGGCTTTACGCTTCTCCCGAGCCTTTGCAGCATGTCCCTGTCGCTCCGGATGGTCGCACAGGCCGTCGTGGTCAGCATGTCGCCGGTGATGGAGGCGGATGCGCCCGACCGGAAGGCGTACTCGCCGTCATTGGTCAGCAGGGCCCGCCCCGCCGCCAGGCGGATGTTGGCCTCCGGATTGATATAGCGGAAGAATGCGATGGTCCGCAGGATATCGTCTTCCTTAAGCGGCTGCAGATGCTCCAGGGGCGTGCCCGGAATCGGCATCAGCACATTGAGGGGAATGGAATCGATCCCCAGTTCCGCCAGGCTGACCGCCATATCCAGCCGGTCCTCCCAGGTCTCGCCCATGCCGATGATGCCGCCGGAGCAGGCGCACATCCCCTCGGCCTTCACCAGCTTTAAGGTCTCCACCTTCTGCTCGTATGTATGGGTGGTGCAGATGTAGGGAAAATAACGGCGTGAAGTCTCGATGTTGTGGTGATAACTGGTCACGCCCGCCTGGTGGAGCCGATGCAGCTGTTCTGCCGTGAGAAAGCCCATGGAGGCACACAGGTCGATCCTGCATGCTCTGTGCATCGTCTCAAATGCGTGGAGCGCTTTCTCGAACTCTTCTCCGGTCAGCGCCCGGCCGGAGGTCACGATCGAAAACCGGTCGACTCCCTCGCTCTCATTGAGGCGGCAGGCATTTACAATGGTCTCCTCCGGGAGAAACTCATATACTTCGCAGCCGGTATGGTGATGCACGGACTGTGCACAATATTTGCAGTCCTCCGGGCAGCGGCCGCTGCGGCCGTTGATGATCGAGCAAAGATCCACTCTCTCGCCCACAAAGCGGGAACGGATGCGGTCCGCCCCCTCGCCAAGCTCCTTCAGGCTGCACTCCAAAAACAGCTCCAGATCGTCCCTGCGGCCGATGCGCCGCCCTTCCATGATTTCTTCTGCCAACGTCCTAATGTCCATATGAGATCACTCCTCGCTTTCGCCACTGTGCATTTCTTTTTATGAGCATTATATTTTTGTCACGCTAAAATGTCAAGCGGCATTTGGCTTCTCCCGCCGGGAGGGAAACGATCCTTCCTTGTGTCAAGCCCTTCATCTGAACGCCTCCCGTTTTCTCCTGAGGTAACGTTCGATCCTCACAACTGCCTCCTTCAATGCATCGATCGAATAAGCATAGGAAATGCGGACAAATCCTTCGCCCGACTCGCCGAACGCACTTCCCGGAACAACAGCAACTTTTTCTTCCTCCAGCAGCTCCATGGCGAAGGCTTCACTGGACATTCCAAATTCACGTATGTCCGGAAACAGATAGAAAGCCCCTTCCGGCTCAAAACAGGGAAACCCCAAATGTTCCAATTCCTGATATAAATAACGGCGGCGCCGGTCATAAGACTCCCTCATGCGGGCGGCGTCTGCCTCTCCATGTTTCATGGCCTCAAGCGCCGCATACTGGCTGACCGTGGGGGCGCACATGATCGCATACTGGTGTACCTTTGTCATCTGCTCCATGATTTCCTTATGGGCAAGCGCATAACCCAGACGCCATCCGGTCATTGCAAAATTTTTGGAAAATCCATTGATCAGGATGGTCCTGTCCTTCATTCCCGGACTGCCGGCAATGCTTGCATGCTCCTTTCCATAAGTAAGCTCACTGTATATTTCATCAGAAATCACCAGCATATCATGTTTTCTGAGAACCTCTGCCAATTCTTCCAGGTCATCCCGTTCCATGACCGCTCCGGTCGGATTGTTTGGATAGGATAAAATAAGGGCTTTGCTCCGCGGCGTGATCGCATTTTCGAGCTGCTCTGCAGTCAGACGAAAACGGTTTTCCGCTTTCAGCCCGACAGGCACGGGGATTCCGTCCGCCATGACGATACAGGGCAGATAGGACACAAAACTCGGCTCAATATATAAAATCTCATCTCCCGGATCGGTGATCGTCCGCAGGGCAATGTCGATCGCCTCACTTGCGCCGACT
Source organism: uncultured Lachnospiraceae bacterium (assembly GCA_910587905.1). Classification (GTDB taxonomy): domain Bacteria; phylum Bacillota; class Clostridia; order Lachnospirales; family Lachnospiraceae; genus Lientehia. The sequence goes on along the minus strand of CAJUOF010000137.1, from coordinate 4,638 downwards.
GTGACCAATACTTCGCTCTCCGGCTGGTAAGACAGCCCGGTCCGTCTTTCCGTATAATCACATATTTCTTTCCGCAGGCTGTATAAGCCACTGTTGGACGTGTAAGAAGTCCTGCCTGACTGCACAGCCCGGATTCCCGCCCCACGGATATGATGCGGTGTTGCAAAATCCGGCTCTCCCACGCCGAGTGATATCACGCCCGGAATCTCATTGGCAATGTCAAAAAATTTCCGGATCCCCGACGGTTTCAGCCGTAATATTTTCTGCGACAGCAGCCCTTTCTGTTTTGATAAATTGTCTTCCATATGTCCTCCTCCAAAAACCATACAATCAATTCAATCCCAACAATACTCTTGACTTTGTATGTTTTCAAGGATAAAATTGTATGCAAGACAATATTGGGAGGTGTGACATGCCCATCAATTCCTTTGATAACTACCCTATGAACTGGAAGCCTGACAAGAAAATGCTTAAATTTCCCATGTACCTCTCATTGGCCGGCCTTTTGGAACAGGATATTGTGAACGGCAGACTTCCCGCCAACACGCAGCTCCCTCCGCAGCGGGAACTTGCTGATTTTTTAGATGTGAACTTGAGCACCATCACCCGAGCCTTCAAATGCTGTGAGACAAAAGGTCTGATCTATGCCATGATCGGCAGGGGAACTTTTGTTTCTCCAAACGCCGCCCTGCCTGGTCCGGATGTTTCAGACGGGAGATCCTCCATTGAACTCGGCCCGATACGGCCTTATTATCAGTTTAATACGGATGTGGCAGACGCAGCACGCAGGATTTTACAGGGAACACATGCGGATAAACTTTTTGAATTTGAATTTACATCCGGAAACGACCGCCACCGGAAAACAGCCGCAAAATGGCTCTCAGAGTTTCGGCTAAACACTTCTGCCGATCAAATCATCCTGACCTCGGGTACTCAAAACGCCCTTGCCATAACCCTGCTGTCTCTTTTTAAGGCCGGTGACAAGATCGTTTCCGACGTCTATACTTACTCAAACTTCATCAGTCTGGCCAAACAGCTTGGCATCCAGCTCATTCCTGCCGCAGCCGACAGGGAAGGCATGAGGCCGGATTCGCTGGAAAAACAATGCAACCTGATGGATATCAAGGGCGTTTACCTGATGCCGTCCTATCATAACCCTACAAGTATCACCATGTCCGCCGAACGCAGAAAAGAAATCAGCCTTGTCATTAAAAAGCAGGATATCCTGCTGATCGAAGACGACACCTACGGGTTTATGGCAGAAAGTACACTTCCCCCGCTGGCAGCGCTGATCCCGGAAAACACCGTCTATGCGCATGGCCTGTCCAAATCTCTCTCTGCGGGGCTTCGGATCGCCTATCTGGTAATTCCGCATCAATACCAAAAGCTTTTCCATCGGACAGCCAACAATATTACCTTAAAGATCCCCATGCTGAATGCCGAAATCGCAAGTGAACTGATCCAAAGCGGAGCGGCCAGGGATATCATAAAAAAGAAACGGAAACTGTCAAAAGAACGGAACCGGCTATACGCAAGATTTTTCCCGGATTCTGTATCTGCGAATCCATATGGATTTTTTCAATGGCTTCCTCTGCCGGAAAAAACAGACGGCTACCATTTTGAAGTACAAGCCGGAAAACGTGGAGTAACCGTACTTTGTTCCGACCGTTTTGCCGTGGGGGATACCTCCCGCTTTTCCGCAGTCCGCATAGCCACCTGTTCCCCGAACACAACAGAAGAATTAGAAAATGGCCTGCAGATCGTCCGGGAACTTTTAGAGGAAAACCAGCCTGTGATCCGGCGGGAAGAATTTATCATCTAGCTTGCGTGGTGTGGATTGCGCCAGCTTTGCGGCGGTTATTCTGTTGTTATTGTTTTTAAAAAACCACATTCATTTCCAGTTTTATACCTCCATGTTTTTTACTTGATAGCGTAAACCTGTCCATGCCAGCATTGCAGTCAAGAAAAGCACTGCAAGAATGATTATAAGGACAAAACGAGTAAAAAGCGTCATAGCGATAACCTGACATAAAGCTGACACAACAATACACGCTGAAACAATGGTAACAATCGTAGATTTTTTCCTAAATCCAAACCAGAGGGAAATAATCCCCAACAGCCCGGCTGATACCGAATAGCAGAGCACAGACCATACGCAATTCAATATCAGACCTATATCTATCGTATCCAGGCATAGCGGAAATAAACTCTCAGTAACAAAAAAAATAGTTAATGATATGCCGTTGCATAGCAGCATGGAAATAACCGTATAGGAAAATACGGTGATTATCTTTGCGTCTAATATCTTTTTTCTGTCAATAGGGTAGGAAAACAACAGGATTACCCTTTTTCCTGTGTATTCATCAACGATAAATTTTGAAGCCATAGCGGCAGACATAATTGAAAAGATTGCCATACTGACAATGTTATCCAGCCCTGCGATAAAATCATATGACCTAAACATATCTGAGTCCGCATCGGCTGCGTCCATTCGAGGTATTGCCGCCAGCAGATATAAAAAACTTAATATGACAACGCTGATGATACCAACGGCTGTATGGTATGGTTTCAAGCTGTTTCTTTTTAATTCTAACCAGGTTAATTTATTCATTTACGGTTCCTCCATTTACGATCCGGATAAAATAATCTTCAAGTCCTGCCGGATAATTCTCCCTAATTTCCAAAGGACTTATTTCCTGCACCACGACTCCGTCAACAATAAAGCCTATTCGGTCCGCAATTTGTTCTACTTCTGATAGTATGTGGCTTGACAATAAAACGGTAATGCCTTTCTGTTTTGCAAGACACAAAAAAAGCTCTCTCATTTCCTTGATGCCAACAGGGTCAAGACCATTTATTGGTTCGTCTAAAATCAATGCTTCAATAAACCCAGCAGAATTTTTATAATCGTTGTTTTCCCTGCGCCGTTTTTCCCTACAAAGCCGTATATAGTGCCTTTCTCAACAGATATATTGCACCCTCGTATGACCTCCGTTCCGTTAAACGCTTTTGTGAGCTGCCTTGTTGATACAGCTAAATCATTGCTCATAATTGCCCTCCTTTCATACCGACCAATTGTATGTATATGGCGAAAAATAAAACTGCCCGTAAAAAGGCGGTTTTATTTTTTCTGATTAGCTTTCGCCCATACTTACCAGTGTTTTCTTTACATCTTCCATGATTTCATCATCAATCAGCGGAAGCCCCATTTTATCAAATAGTTCTTTGATAAATATAAATTTATGATATATTTCTTCCGGGCTTGCCGGGTAAATGGATGGTGTCAGCCATAAATCAAGCAAAGGTATCAATTCAGATAGTTCCTTGGCATAACCTGTATGGATAGAACCGTCCTTGTTGCCCTCGGTGAGAAGTTCCAGCCAAAACGGACTAAGTACCTGTCTGTTAGATTCAATTATTCCGGCTAATATACGTGGATTTTTCAGAATAGGCATTGCCTGTAATGAAAGATTCACCCTTTCCTTGTCTGACCGGTTTAATGCCATTGCCATTTTCATTTTCTGTAGCCCGTTCAAATCCTTTTGGTTTTTCACTGTATCAAATGGATTGTTTTCACGGAACATTTTATCCGTTAAAGCGTCCATAATGTCTTCTTTTGACTTAAAATGATGATAGATCGCCCCCCTTGTAAGTCCACCCAGTTCATCTACAATATCCTGAATGGTAGTGTTGTCATATCCCTTTGTAAGAAAAAGCCGCTGCGATACCTCTAATATCTTTTCTACTGTTATTTCGGGATATTTGTTGCGAGCCATATACAAATCGCCTCCATACATTTATCCGGTATGTATAAGTATAGCCATGATAAATTCTTTTGTCAAGATCAAATAAAAAATCAATGTACTTTTGATGTACTTTTCACCATTTCCTATACTATGAGGGAATGAAGCAGCTCTTAAAAATCCGTGAGCAGCTTCCGTTTTCTCTCAAGCATTTCGTCTATTTTTTGTATATAGAGTGCCACATCCTTCACATTCTCGCTTCGCTCGATCCGCCCGTCCGGGTACACCCTTTTACTGATGCTGCCTGCTCCGCAGGCGACTATGGTCTGTTTCTCCTCCATAATCAGGATATTGTAGATCCCTTCCTTGCCCGGCTTTGCGTAGCCCACGTTCTCAAAATTCCCCGCCATGTTTTTCTGCCGGTAGAGATAATAGGGATCAAGCCCCAGCCTGCGGCAGTAGTCCGCCGTCAGCCCCATCATCTCCCCGGTGTTCTCAAATTTCAGATGGGCGTAAAGTTCCTTCATGGTATTGAGCCTGGAGGCCCGCTTCACCGCCAAGGAGTGGACCGTGATGCTGTCCGGCGCCATGGCGTAGAGCTTTTCCATGGTAAAGCGGACGTCCTTGATGGTCTCCTCCGGAAGCCCCAGGATCAGGTCCATGTTGATGTTGTCAAGCCCTGCCGCCCTCGCCATCCCATAGGCCTCCTCGATCTGCTCCGGCGAGTGCTTCCTGCCGATGAGCCTCAGGGTCTCCGCCTTCATGGTCTGAGGATTGATGGAGATCCGGGAAACCGGATGCGCCTTCAAAACCCTCAGCTTCTCCTCCGTCACGCTGTCGGGCCGCCCCGCCTCCAACGTCCATTCCTGTAAATGAGAAAAATCAAAGCTCTCCT
>CAJUOF010000136.1 GCA_910587905.1 uncultured Lachnospiraceae bacterium | reverse complement strand
TCTTCCGATCTCCGGGGGAAAGTTCCGCCGCCTTCTCGATCATGCATGCCAGGTGCTCCGCCAGCGCTTCCTCGCCGGGCACAAAGGGGCGTCCGGCCTCCTCGATGTAGAGACAGCCCGCGTATTCGTCCCCGGAGTCAAAGAGGTTTACGCAGAGCACGTTCCCCTCGTCAAACTCCATTTGGAAGGAGCCGTGGGCGTCCATGCGGAGATCCTGCTGTTTTAAGAAGAGCAGGAAGGCTTCCGGCTCCAGCTTGGCGTGGGGGAGGTTCCAGCGGTCGTCCTTCCAGCGCTTCTGCCCGGTGAGGACCGAGGCCGCATACTGGAAGGAGGAATTGATGACCAGGAGGGGACGTTCCAGTATGGGATAGGAGCAGTCCAGAAGGTCCTGGATGGTGGGAGATTTGAGGAACAAGTCCAGGAGCCGGCTCTCCCAGAGGTGGAAGCGCCCGTAGATTTCCTGAAGGCTTTTGTAGACCTGGAAAAAATCCATTTTCTTTTTGATGAGGAGCACGGTGGCGTGCTCCTTGTAATAGGTAAGGCGGGAATGCTCCCCGATGCAGACCAGGACCACGTTTTTTTCAATGACGGGCCTTAGGGGCAGGTGTTCCGCGGTGGCCAGGTAGACGTGGTTGGACAAAAAGCGCAGGGTGTTGTCGATGTATAATTCCGGCGCCGCCAGGAGCAGTTTGGCGCTGGCTTCCCCGTACATTGTGACGGTGTATCTCTCGCTCAGGTGTTTCAGAAGAATGTGTGCGTTCAGTTCCATGTTTTTCCCCCCTTATTGGTTTTATTGTAAAGAAAAAGCAGAAAAATGTCAAATGTCCCCCCGCATTTTTGATGGGAGGGAGAGGGAAAAAACCTGTAAACCGCAGGATTTCAAGATCGGGCCGGGGCCTTCATAATGGGAATTATAAATCATTATGGAGGAGGTTTTTCTATGGGTTTTGATGCGAATGCGGCAAATGTCGCCATGTTGAAGGGATACGTGAAGGCCGCCAGGCCGATGGAGGAAATGTTTTCCGTGAAGGGAAAGGTAGCGGTGGTGACGGGCGCCACGTCGGGACTGGGCTTCAACATTGCCCTCAGGCTTTTGCAGGGAGGCGCAAAGGTGGTGATCGCCGGAAGCTCCCAGACCAAGGGGGACTACGCACTCCCGATCCTTGAGGAGGCGGGTTTCGGGCCGGACCGGGTGGCCTTCTGCCGGACCAACGTGACGGAAGAGACGGACATGGAGAATCTGGTGAAGACGGCGGACGGGAAATTCGGCTCCATCGACATTTTCGTGAACAGCGCGGCCATCTGGAGCTATGCCCACATTTATGACCTTCCGGCGGCGGAGTTCAGACGGGTGCTGGACGTCAACGTGAGCGGTGCGTTCCTGGGGATCAAGCACGTCAGCAAATACATGATCGAACACAAGATCGAAGGGAAGATCACGCTGATCTCTTCCAACGCGGCCTGGCTTCCTTACCCGGTCTTCGGCGGCTATCCCCACTACGCTTCCTCCAAGGGCGGCGTCAATTCCCTGGCCATCGAGGCGGCGAAGGAGTTAAAGCGCTTCGGGATCATGGTGAACGTGGTGGCGCCGGGCGGCATGGTGACGGCGGGGGCTTCCTCCAACATGTGCGCCAAGGAGCTTCCGGAGGAGAAGCAGGACGAATTCTATGAGGAACTGATGGTGTGGCAGAGCGACGCCCAGCAGCCGGTGGACACGGTGGCCATCGTGGCCTACGCCATGAGCACGCCCATGTCCGACGGCATCACCGGCGAGGTGGTGACGGCCGACTGGGGCATGTCCCACAACATCGTCAAGTTCCAGCCCGCCATCGAGCAGTATCCGGAGGATGCAGAGTAAAAAACAACAATTTGAGCTTCCGGATTTTTGTTGTTGCAGGAAATACGGAAGAAAATCGGTTTCTTTCACGCCGAAACACGCTTCCGCTCTCGAAAGCTCGTAGCGGTACATAAGAGCCTTCCTTCGCTTAGGCTTGGAACGCTCTAAGTACCGACGGCTTTCGAACGGTTCCGGCTTAGAAAAAACCGTTTTCTTCCTGAGACTCCTGGCTAAATGAAAATCCGGAAGTTCAAAAAGAAGGAGGACTTATGAGCAAGAAAATTGATGAGAGAATTCCGCAGAGCAGCGGGGAGGGCGCTTATTTTAAAAATTATTACGGGATCCAGTCTCCCTGGAACAAGATTTATTCTTATCAGGAGGCGCTCCACTATGCCAGCCGGTTCGAGTCGGTGTTAAGTGCCGCCGCACTGCAGGCCCTCCGGATCATGGTCCCGGATTATGCGGAGAGGGCGCAGCTCATGTGCGAGGAAGCCTATGCGAGGCTCTATGCCACAGGAAAATATTACGGCGACGACGACGGTTTTGGCATCCATCCCTTTTTCTGCGGACAGTTTGCCGGGGCGCTGATCGGCGACAAGGGGGACGACGCCCTCTTGATGTGCGGCCGCTGTCAGGATTTCGGCACCTACCGGGCGGAGAAGGAGCTGGACGTCTGTGACTGGGACATCTGCGGCTCGGAGCTGTGCCGGACCACCACCATGTCCCTGCAGGGGCAGGCCAACGCCTCGGCGGAGCGCAGGAGGAAGGGCCCGACCATGGATTACCTGATGGTGGAGGCCAAGGGCTGCGGCGACCGGCACTGCCGGATCATCGCCGAGTCCAGGGAGAAATACCCGGCGCCGCCCCACGCCCTCTGGGAGAGCTTCGGTCCGGCGGTGACGGAGGAGTACAAGAAGGTGACGAAGGAGGAGGACTGCGTGTCCGAATCCATGATGTTTCGGGAGGAATGCGATTATCATTTTGTCAACGGGACCAACAATGAGACGGATTCCAGCAACCAGATGATCAACATGTCCACCGCGGCCTCCCTCTACATCCTTCCCGCCATTGCGGAGACGGTGAAGCGGGGCTACGTGACCAGGGAGCAGGCGGACCATATCCTGAAATGCGTCCTGGAGGCGGCCGGAAAGGCCATGTTCGGCGAGCGCTACGCCATCAAAGCGTGCCGGGAATGGCTGGGCGTCCCGGATTCCATCGGCGAGGACGGACGGGTCATGGGCGGGCTCGTGGAAATGCTGTTAC
>CAJUOF010000135.1 GCA_910587905.1 uncultured Lachnospiraceae bacterium | reverse complement strand
TCTGTCCTTTTGACAGATTCTGCAAAAGAAATCCTCTATAATAAACGTTGTGAAAATGAATGTGTACATAGACGTATTGTTTGCGGTCAATGTCTGGATGAACATGGGGGTATTGGCACTCACCGGAGCCTGGCTCAGATACAAACAGCGAACAGGGCGTTTGCTTCTCGGGGCCTCGGTGGGAGGACTTGTCTCCTGTCTTTTGGCGATCGTTCCTGTTCTTCCGAGATGGGCCGAGCTTTTGCTCACGTATGCTCTGTTGGGGCCGGCCATGTGCCGGATTGCTTTTGGAGAGCGGGGAAGAAAAGCCTTGTTTCAAGAGATTCTTTCTCTGTCGGCCGTATCGATCTTTGCGGGAGGTCTTTTGGACCAACTGTATTTTCATACGAGGGCCGGATATGTCATGCGGGAATTGCTGAGGGGAAAAAGTGCCGGGGGTGGTGGCCTGCCAGTGCTTCTTTTGCTGGCGGCGGCTTCCTTTTTTCTTGGAAAGAAACTGCTTTTTTTCTTTGGGGCGGCAAAAAGAAACCGAGAAACTCTTGTTTCAGTGGTACTTGAAAAGGGAGAGAGGAGGATCACGGTGAAAGCACTCCTTGACACGGGAAACCGCCTCTATGAACCGGCCACGAAAAAACCTGTATCCATCGGAGAAAAGGATGTTTTTTGCATGCTGTTTCCAGAGGACGAGGAGGAAGGCTTTTTCCTTATTCCATACCATTCCATCGGCGGCAGCGGGTTTTTGAGAGGGAGACTGCTTCCCAGGATCGCGTTGGTGAAGGAAGACGGAAGGGAGAGTTCCTTTCCCGGAGCTCCATTCTTGGTGGCCCTTAAGGAGGGCAAGCTTTCCAAGGATGGGAGTTATCAGCTCATCCTGCACAGTGAGTTTGCCGAATATGAAACGTCTGTAAAAAAGAGGGGGAAACACCGTAAAGGTGTACCAAAATGTCCGGAACACACGGACAAGAAGGAGGAGAGAACATGGTCATCAGAGTAGCAGTTCCAAGCAGGTTTCAATTGAAAATTATCTCCAATATGAGGGGGCTTCTGTTTTCAAAGAAAAATGAGATTCATTATATTGGGGGGAGTGACGTGCTCCCGGCACCCCTTTCTCCGGAGACAGAATCGGTCATGATTGCAAGACTTGGAACATCGGAGGAAAAAGAGGCGAAGGCAGCTTTGATTGAACATAATCTGAGACTGGTGGTCTACATAGCAAAGAAGTTTGATAATACCGGCGTGGGAGTGGAGGATCTGATCTCTATTGGGACCATCGGTCTCATTAAGGCCATTAACACCTTTAACAGCGGGAAAAATATCAAGTTGGCGACCTATGCATCCCGCTGTATTGAAAACGAGATCCTTATGTATCTCAGGCGCAACAGCAAAACCAGGCTGGAGATTTCCATCGATGAGCCCTTGAACGTGGATTGGGACGGAAATGAGCTTCTCCTCTCGGATATCCTGGGGACAGAAGAGGATGTGATTTCAAAAGACATTGAGGACGAGGTGGAGAAATCCCTGCTTAAGCTGGCCATCGAAAAGCTGGGAGAGCGGGAGCGAAAGATCGTTTGCCTTCGGTTTGGTTTGGACAGAGAAGATGGAAATGAAATGACTCAGAAAGAGGTGGCAGATCTCCTTGGCATCTCCCAGTCCTATATTTCCAGATTGGAGAAAAAGATCATTCATCAGCTAAAAAAAGAAATTGTACGATTTGAATAAATGTGGTATACTGTGTGGGAAAAAAACCAGGAGGAAGCAGTTTATTATGAAGAGATCCGGGATAAATAAATGGACGGCGATACTGGCAGCGATATCCTGCGCAGGTATGATTCTGGCTTTGGCGGGCTGTGGTTCAGGGGAGGATCGCTCCGGAGGGACTGAAGCGTATCAGGAATACGTGGTTGGCATCATGGATGCCAATTACCTGGGGAAGTATGAGAAATATATGGAGCTTACCGGTTCCGCACAGGCGGAGGCAGAGAGGATTTATACGGCAAATATTCAATCGTTTGCTTTGGAAATGGCGGAGGCCCTTTCGGTGAAGACCGATGTGGTCACAAAAGGTGTGACGGAGCAGTTCTTTGTCATAGCGGAGAACATTTACGGTCAGGTCAAGTATCAACCGGTGGATGTGGTGAGGGAAGGGGACACCTACACAGTATCTTTGGAGGTGGAGCCGATTGATTTTAGAGAGACTGTCCGGGAACCTTTTCAGTCGGCGGTGAATTCTTTCAATGAACAGGCGAAGCGTGGAGATTTCGACGGATATACCGATCAGGAGTATGAGGAAGCTTACGGTCAGGCTGTGGTGGCTGCACTGGTAGATGTGAATGAGATGGTTTACAAGGATCAGACGGCCGTGAAGGTGGTCCTTGATTATGATAAGGAAAATAATATTTATTTTATCAGCGACGAGCAGATGGAAGCCCTGGATCACCAGGTGGTAAACATCGCCCGGTAGAAGATTTTTTCCTTTTTTTTACGGTAAACTCTCCGTATAAATCCATTTAAATCCGTGCATCATTTTATATAGAATGATGATGCGGAGGTAAGAGTATGGCTGTATACAAGGTGGAAATCTGCGGAGTGAATACGTCCAGGCTCCCGCTCCTTACTGCGGAGGAAAAGGAGGGCTTATGGGAGAAAATCAAGGCAGGAGACAAAGAAGCCAGGGAGCGTTACATTAAGGGAAATCTCCGGCTGGTCTTAAGTGTGATCCAAAGATTTTCCGGGAACAATGAGAACAATGATGATCTGTTCCAGATTGGCTGCATTGGTCTCATGAAAGCCATTGACAACTTTAATCCGGAAATGATGGTAAAGTTTTCCACCTACGCAGTGCCGATGATCGTCGGTGAGGTCCGTCGTTATCTGCGGGATTCGGGAAGTCCGATTCGAGTCAGTCGTTCTCTCAGGGATACGGCCTACAAAGCCATTTATGCAAAGGAATCTCTGATGAAAAGGAATTCGAAGGAGCCGACCATCATGGAGATCGCTGAGGAAGTGGGAATGACCAGAGAGGAGGTCGTCTATGCTTTGGATGCGATTCAGAGTCCGGTGAGCCTTTATGAACCGATCTATACGGATGGCGGCGACACTCTGTATGTGATGGACCAGATCAGCGACAAAAAGAACAAGGAAGAGCGGTGGGTGGAGGAAATCTCCTTAAATGAGGCCCTCGCAAGGCTCCCGGAACGGGAGCGCCATATCATTCAATTGCGGTTTTATGAGGGAAAGACCCAGATGGAGGTGGCGAAGGAGATCGCAATTTCCCAGGCCCAGGTAAGCCGCTTGGAGAAAAATGCTCTTAGGAGTATGCGGAATTACCTCAGCTCTTAGGGCTTAAGGTTCAGCCATTGTATTTGAGAAGCTGGCTCATTTGATGAGATCCCTGCCAAATTTTCGGCGGATTTCATCAATAAGGAGTCCGGCTTTTTTGTGTATATGGGGAGGAAAGGAATTCGGGAAGGCTTGCGAAAGCAGGTGCCGCGTGGTAATATGGAAGAAATTGGAAAAAGGGAGGGATACCAGTGATGAACCGGCATCGGCGGCTTCTTGTCGCTTTCAGCTTATGTATTGTGGGAGGCATGGCCGCTCTGATGGGTTATTTCTATTTTCAATATGTTTCCAGGCAAGTGTACGAGGAAAGCAGCAGCCATTTAACGGAGATCTACGGGCAGGTAAACCGTACTTTTGCCGGTTTTTTGGAGAAAAACTGGGGAAATTTAAATGACTGGGTCCATCATCTCCAAATTGAGGATGAGGCGGGAGTTGTCCGTTTTATTGAGGGCCGGAGGGAGTCCTGGAACTTTTCTGAATTTTATTTTCTGTCAGAAGACGGAAGCTACATAACCGTGGATGGGACAAGAGGAAGGTTCCTTTTGGAAGATGCGGGAGAGCGCCTATTTGACGAAGGCGAGAATGTCATGGACAGTGAAACCTTGCCCTCCGGCGAGGGGGCTGCCGTTTTTGCCATTCCGGTTTCCAGAAGCACGTATCTGGATTTTTCCTACAGGGCGATCGCAGTCAGCTACACCAATGCCGACATGCTCCGTTCTCTGGATGTGGCGGCTTTTTCTGGGAAATCCAGATGTTTTGTGGTTCACACAGACGGGGAAATCCTGCTTTCTCCTCAAACGGCAGACCATGTGACGGGAAACTATCTCACTCATCTGAGAGAGGATTCTGATCTGAGCAGCGAAGAGGTTGAGCGAATTTACGAGGACTGGAAACAGGGGAGGTCTGATGTCGTCCGCTACAAAATCGACGGTATGATCCATTATGTTTCT
>CAJUOF010000134.1 GCA_910587905.1 uncultured Lachnospiraceae bacterium | reverse complement strand
CTGCGGAGCAGAGCCTGCCCGCCTATCAGCGCCTGCAGGTTCCGGCCGTGATGATCACCAAGAAGATGGAAGGGTTCAGCAGCGTGTACATCTCCCATTACAACGGCGGCGAACAGATAGCCAGGCACTTTCTGAACATGGGTTTTCAGAAAATAGGATATATCGGCCCCACCAGAGAATCAACCTCCGCCATAAAATACGCAGGGTTCAAACAGTATCTGTCCGCCAGCCGGATCGATCTGACCGACATCATCGAATGTCCGGCTCCGGAAAACATGAACGCCAGCCTGGTCTATAAACTGGTGAAACAATACGCGGCCGATTCCGGGCTTCATTGCGAAGCTTATCTGGCCAATGACGACATCACCGCCTGTGAAGCCATCGCCGCTTTCCGGGAACTGGGATACGCAGTTCCACAGGACATTGCCATTGCCGGCTTCGATAATTCCCTGCTGGCCAAGGAGATCAGCCCCAAGCTCACCGCCCTGGCCCAGCCTTTGGACGTGATCGGAAAAAAATCCGTGGAAGTCCTGCTGGACCAGATCAACAATGGCACAGAGCCCTATATGTATGAATTAGAGTCCCGCGTCATTGCCAGGGAATCCACGATCCGCTTCGTGTCCGCCCCGCGGTAACGAATGATAAACCCGGAGCAAATGTCCTACTTCCTGCCAAGCTCCCTCTTCTTCGCCGACGCCATGAACTCCCGGATCTGCCCCTCCGACCGGATGTGGAGGTGGGCGCCGATCCCCTGGGAGTTGAGGGCCCCCGCGCCGCAGGCAAACTCCGCGCACTCCTCCGGCTCCATGCCCTTCAAAAGGCCGTGAAGGAACGCCGCCACGAAATTGTCCCCGCAGCCGGTGGTGTCCACGGGATCGATCTCATAGGGATCCGTGAAGAACCGCTTTTCGGCATTCTTGAAAAAACAGCCCTCCGCCCCGATCTTTAACACCACGTTCTTCACCCCCGCCGCCAGAAAAACATCCGCAATTTTGTCCGGATCCTTCTCCCCGGTCACATAGACGGCCTCCTCGTAGCTGGGCATCAGGTAATCCGTATAGGGATACACGCTGTCGATGGCGTGGGGGCCCAGCCCCAAAGTGTCAAAATTCATGTCGGCCACGGTGATGGCCCCCGCTTCCTGGGCCTTTTTAAAGATCACGGCCAGACCGCCCGTGTCCAGCTCCCCCAGGGCATAGATGCTTCCCGCCGTCACGGCCCTGGTCTCCTCGAAGACCGACAGGTCGATGTCCGACATTTTCAGCATGAAATTTTCCCCCGGGCCGATCAGGAAGGAATGGTCCCCGTTCTCCTTCACCACCACCACCGTGGAAAAAGTCTTGCAGTCGTCCGGCCGGATTAAGAGCGACGTGTCCACGCCCCCACGGGTCAGGTCCCCGTAGATCATGTCCCCCACGTTCCGGTTATCCAGTCTGGTGAGAAGCGCCGAATGGTTCCCGAACTTGGCCAGCATGCAGGCCTCGTTGACCGCGTCCCCGCCGGAAGTGAGGAGCACCTGCCCCGCCATGATCGTATCGGAATCCCTCGTCAGCGCATTCTCCGGAATGTCCGTCACCATGATGTCCTGCACCACCTGGCCGATACAGATCACATCGTATTTCTTTGTTTGACCGCTCATCATGTTCCCTCGCTTTCCATATGCATTTCCCGCAAAAGATATTTTCTGCACAAGATTCATCTGTCACCAGTTTACTACAAAAACAGCCACTTTGAAAGCACAATAGTTTCCGACGTACACGTCAGAAACTATTGCGAAATCAAAACTTTTCGTCATAGGATCCGTTATACCCGGAACCTCCCCAGGATATCCAGCTTGTGGAGCGCCACCTTCTCCACGGCCGCCCTCGCCGCCGCCATGACCTCGATCACGTCACAGCCAAGGCCCTTCTCCGTCATCACGTCGAACATGGCCTTCTTGTAGGCGTCGAAGAAGTCCGTACCCACATTGAGCTTCGCGATGCCGAGACGGACCATCTCCTCCACGTCCCCGTCCGGCGTACCGGAACCGCCGTGGACCACGATGGGGCAGCATACGGTGTCGACAAGCTCCCTCAACAGATCAAAATTGATCTTCGGCGTGTGGGCATAGGTACCGTGGGCCGTTCCCACCGACACGGCCAGGCAGTCCACCCCCGTGTCCTTCGCAAACCTTCTCGCCACCTCCGGGTCCGTGTAGCCGGCCGCGATCTCTTCCAGGGAACGGTCCGCGTCGGCGATGACGCCCAGCTCCGCCTCCACGGAAACGCCCTTCGCGTGGGCCAGCTCCACCACCCGCTTCGTCTCCGCCACGTTTTTGTCGTAGTCCTCCGAAGCCAGGTCGATCATCACCCCCGTGTAGCCGGCCTTCACGCAGGTCTCCGCCTGGGCAAAGGACTTGCCGTGGTCCAGCCCCAGGGCGATATTGACGGAAGCATGCTCTGCCGCCACTCCGTAGATCGCCCGCATGAAGTCCACGCCCGCATAGTCCGCATGGGCATGGTAGGTCTGGGCGATCAACGGCACCTGTTTCTGATCGGCGGCAGACACCACCGCCTGCATCATTTCCATGTTAAAGGTATTAAACGCGCCGATGGTCACCTTATGTTCTTTTGCGAAAGCTAAAATATCCGAATAATTTGAAATCATCTCTGAACATCCTCCATTTTCACTATAAACTATCACACATCCAGTCCATGGCTGATTCCCGCGATCGCCGGGTAGATCTGCCGGTACAGCGCAAGCCGTTCTTCATAGATCCGCATTCGGACAGGATCCGGCTCGTAGGTTGCCCCCCTCTGTACCATGGCGGACACCGCCTCGCGCACGTCCCTGTAAGCGCCGGCCGCCACGGCCCCCAGGATCGCTCCCCCCAGAGCCCCGGTCTGCCTGCTCTTCACCGTGTGGATCGGAATCCCCAGCACGTCCGCCTTGATCTGCAACAGCCGCGGCGACAAGGCCCCTCCGGTGGAAACTAGATGGTCCACCGTAAGCCCCGCTTTGGTAAGCCCTTCCAGGATCAGAGCCAGCTCCATATTGGCCCCCTCCATAAGTGCCTTATAAATGTCCTCCCTCTCCGTATCCAGGGTGAGGCCCAGGATCGCCCCCTTTGACCTTCCGTCCCCATGGGGAGAAGCCGCCCCGGAAAAATGAGGCAGGACCAAAAGCTTCGTCGGCTCCCCCCTCATCCGCCCATTGAGCTTTTCGAAGGTGGCGACAAGCTCCCCCGCCGGCTCCTCCTTCATGAATTCTTCCGCAAACCAGCGCAGCAGCACTCCGGAAGTATTTTCCCAGGCCACCGTGTTGAAAAGACCCGGCCGCACAAAGGGCTCGCAGGAGATTTGATACCGGTTCACATACTCCGAAGAAAGCTGCTCCCTGCGAAGGACCGCCGTCAGTCCCTCCGTGGTTCCCACCGTGTTGGCACAGCTTCCCACCTCGCAGACGCCGCTCCCCAGAGCATTGCAGATATGGTCATGAGTACCCGCCACGATCCTGGCAGAAGCCGAAAGTCCCAACTCCTCCGCAAATTCCTTCCGGACCTTGCCGACCACCGTTCCGGCAGGCACCGGCTCGGAGAGCTTCTCCCGGTCAATCCCCGTCTGACGCAAAAGCTCCTCCGACCAGTCCTTGGCCCCAATGTCAAAAAGCTGCGTTCTGGAAGCACTGGAATAGTCAATGACGGCATGTCCGCAGAGACGATAGATCACATAATCCTGAAAGAGCAAAATCTTCCAGGCCGTCTCATAGAGCTCCGGCATTTCCCGTTTCATCCAGACAAGCTTTCCCGCCGAATAAATAGACGTGGGATTGAGCCCCGTGATGTCGATCAGACGCATAAGCCCCACGGCTTCTTCAAGGGCCGCGGTTTCGCAGATTCCCCGCCGGTCCGTTCCCGTAATACTGAGGGACAAAGGCTCTCCCGCCCGATCAACGGGAATCACCGCCTCCCCCAAGGTCGACACGGTGATCGTCTCCACCTCGCCCAGACTTCCCAGAGCCCCCAGGCAGGTCTTTACCGCCCCCCACACTTCCCGCGCGTCAAGCTCCCTGCGACCATCCGCCGTATTCGCAAAACCGTAGCTGACCTGGAAGCTTCCCTCCAAGGCGCCGTCCGTTCTCACAATCGCTGCCTTTGTCCCAGAAGTTCCAATATCAAGTCCGATATGCATATGGCCTTCCTTCCTCGTTTCCAAAAAAACACCGGAGACGCCGGTCATCCCTTCTCCCAGGGCTCCGGCGCTCCGGCGTCCTCTTTCCGTCTCTCTATCTCTTATTTTCTGCAAGTCATGAACAGTTCCATGGCCTTCTTCGCTTCCTTCTGAAGCACCTCCATGGCCACGTTCACCATCAGGGTGTAATTGAGGGGCCTGCCCTCGTAATCGTCGATCATCTGCTTTAAGACCGGCGCAACCGCCGTATCCATGGCCGTGAAATAGTTGATCTTCTTGATTCCCGCGTTCACGGCCGCGACCACCTGGTCCGGCTCCGTGCCGGAGCAGCCGTGCATGCCCAGATGCACGTTCTCGTCGGTGATGGCCGCGCGGATGGCCTTGATCCGCTCAATGTCCAGGTCGGACTTCGCCTTGTACATGCCGTGCACCGTGCCGATGGAAATCGCCAGCACGTCCACGCCCGTCTCCTCGGCAAACTTCTTCGCCTCGTCCACCTTCGTGAAGTACACGGTCAGGTCGCTGAGATCCGACTGCTCCTGTCCGGGCACCTCCGTGGGCATGTTGTTGGGCATGGCGCCAAGCTCCGCCTCCACCGTGATGCCGAGGGGCTTCACCAGGTCCACGAAAGACTTCGTGAGCGCGATATTTTTCTCCAGCGGATACTCCGAACGGTCGCACATAATGGACGTGAACCCGGCCCTCACCGCCTTCATGCAGAAGTCAATGTCCAGGCCGTGGTCGATGTGCATGGCCACCGGCACCTTCGCGTTCTCCGCATACATCTTCATCAGCGGTGCAATGGTCTCCAGATGGACCACCGGCTCATGTCCCTGGGCGTGATTGATGATAATGGGGCAGCCAAGCTCCTCCGCCGCGCCGATCACGGCACGAAGGGTTTCCAGGTTCGGCGTGTTAAGGGAGCCGATCGCATAATTGTGCAGTTCCGCGTCCTTCAACATGTCCCTCATGTTTACAAGCATTTCGTTTCCTCCTCGTTGTCAATAAACTCTTGTGTCATAAGATTACTTTATTTAATAAAAGTCGAAGGCTTCGTGCTTTCCACTCCCACGATCGCCGTCCGAAACTCTTATTACTCACTTCTGGACTGCTGCTTGTTCTGACGGATCATGTCGATGTAAACAGCCAGCAGGATGATCAGGCCCTTGGCCACGTACTGCCAGTTGGAGTCCACGTGAAGCAGGGTCAGGCCGTTAGTGATGACACCGATGATCATGACGCCGATCAGCACGCCGCCGGTGTTGCCGACGCCGCCGTACATACTGGTTCCGCCCAGCACGCAGGAAGCGATGGCGTCCGTCTCGGCGCCGATGGAAGTGCCGGGCTGGCCGGAAGCCATACGGGCCGACAGGATGATGCCCGCGAACGCGCCCAGGAATCCGCTGATGGTCCAGGCCATGATCTTGACCTTCTTGATGTCCACGCCGGAGAACTGGGCCGCCGTGGCATTTCCGCCTACCGCGTAGATGTAACGTCCCGCTTTCGTCTTATTGAGAAGCAGGTATTGTAAAAAGAAGAAAATCAACATGTAGATGATCGGGTAAGGCACGATTCCCGCAAGGCCCGTGCCGATGATCGGATACGTCGTGTTGGCATACAGGGAGATGGGCTGGCCGCCGGCGATCAGGTAGGCCGCACCTCTTAAGATACTCTGCATGGCCAGGGTAACGACGAAGGGATGGATTCCGCTGTAGGCGATGATCCAGCCGTCGATGAAGCCCGCCACGATACCGACTAAGAGGCCGATGGCGATGGCCGGAACCATGGGCATGCCCCAGCGCTCCATGGCCGTGACCGTCAGACAGCCGACACAGGCGATCATGGCGCCGCCGGTCAGGTCGATACCACCCAGCATGATGGCCAGCATGACGCCGATTGCCAGGCAGCCGGTGGTGGAAACGGTACGCAAAATCGTCAGCCAGTTGTTCACCGTCATGAAGTTCGGCGCCATCACGGTGATCAGCAGGCACAGCACGATAAAGGCGGCGAGAATGCCCAGATTCGCCTTCAAGTACCGGACAAAAGGCCCAAGAATTGCATGATCCTCATATTTACTCATATCAAATTTCTTACTCATACTCAAATCTCCTCTGCAATCGCATAATGTAAAATCTTCGTCTGTTCAAACTCTGATTTGTCCAGCTCGCCTCTGATCCTTCCGCCGCTCATGATCAGCATCCGGTCGCACATGTTCACGATCTCCGGCATCTCGGAAGAGATCATGATGATCGCCATGCCCCGGGCCGCCAGCTCATTCATGATCTTGTAGATCTCCGCCTTGGCACCCACGTCCACGCCTCTGGTGGGCTCGTCGAGCACCAGGATCTCCGGCTCGGAGGCCAGCCACTTCGCCAGTACCACCTTCTGCTGGTTCCCGCCGGAGAGATTTCTCACCGCCTGGTTCCTGGAAGGCGTCTTCACTGCAAGGGATTGAATTCCATTGTCCACGATTTCTTTTTCTTTTTTATAATTGACTCTCAGCTTCCCGATGAACTTTTTCAGGACGGAGATGCTGATATTAAAGGCGATGGTATTCTTTAAGATCAGTCCCTCCAGCTTCCGGTTCTCCGGCACCAGGGCAATCCCCATCTCCTGAATCTTCCTGGTGGGAAGTTTCGACACGTCCTGTCCCTTTATGGTGACGGTTCCGCCGTCCCTGGGATACAGGTTCATGACCGCCTTTAAAAGCTCGGAGCGGCCCGCACCCACTAGCCCGTAGAAGCCAAGGATCTCGCCCCTTCTCACGTTGAAGCTGCAGTCGACCACCCGCTTCCCGGAACTAATGTTCTTCGCCTCCAGGACCACCTCGCCCGGCTCGTTAAAGGTTCTCGCATAGTAATTATCCAGTGTCCGGCCCACCATCATGGAGACCAAGTCCGATTCTTCACTCTCCTTCGTGATGATGGTGCCAACATAGCTTCCGTCTCTCATGACGCACACACGGTCCGTGATGGTAAAGATTTCGGAAAGCTTATGGGATATGTAGATAATTCCGATTCCCCGCTCTTTCAGGGAATTGATCATCTTGAAGAGGGATTCCACCTCGTTCTCCGACAGGGATGAGGTCGGCTCATCCATAATCATCAGCTTCATGTTCAGGGAACAGGCCTTGGCAATCTCCACCATCTGCTGGCGGCCGATGCTTAAGCGGCATACCATCGTCGCCGGATTCACGTCCAACCCCACCATGTCCAGCCACTGCTTTGCCTCTTTGTACATCCTTCTCTTATCCACCATGCCGGCAGATTTGAGTTCCCTTCCCAGGAAAATATTTTCCGCCACCGACAGAT
>CAJUOF010000133.1 GCA_910587905.1 uncultured Lachnospiraceae bacterium | reverse complement strand
TATAGATCTCGTACTTGGCCCCCACGTCGATTCCCCTGGTGGGTTCATCCAGGATCAGTACCTTCGTGTCCAGCATCAGCCATTTTGCCAGCACCACCTTCTGCTGGTTTCCGCCGCTGAGATTCTCAATCTGCATTTCCAGGGAGGGAGTCTTTACATTCAGCTTTCGGATCAGGCCCTTCGCCTTCTCCACCTGCCTCCTGGAGCCTGCGAAAAACTCCCGGTTTATGCAGTTTTCCGCCATGATGGCATTGTCCAGCACGCTCAGGCAGCCCACAATCCCATAGGTTCTCCTGTCCTCAGAGAGCATGATGATCCCCTGCCGGATGGCCGAGCTGATGCTTTTGACCGCGATCTCCTTTCCCTCCAGAAAGATTTTTCCCTCTGTCGCCGGAAGGTGTCCGGAAAGGACACTGGCAAGCTCCGTCCGGCCGGCTCCCACCAGACCGGAAAGCCCCACAATCTCCCCCGCATGGACCGTCATATTCACATCCTCAAACAATCCGTCGCTGCCCAGTCCCTCCAGGCGGAGCACCTCCCTGCCGATGGGCACGGTCTCCTTGGGATAAATGTTTTTGATCTCCCGCCCTACCATCTCCGCAATCAAAGTATCCTTCGTATAATTCCCTGCCGGGCCGGAACTGATGGTTTTGCCGTCCCGGATCACCGTGATATCGTCGGAAATGCGGAAAATCTCATCCATCTTATGGGAAATATAAATAATGCTGATGCCCCGCCGTTTCATATCCTCGATCTTCTCAAAGAGCATTTCCACCTCTCTGGTGGTGATGGCCGAGGTCGGCTCATCCATGATCACGACGCTGGCGTTAAAGGAGATCGCCTTAATGATCTCTAACATCTGGATCTCCGACACGGAAAGCTCCTTGATCTTCATGGACGGCTTATAATGCAGGCCCTCCTGCTCCAGAAATTCGCCGGCCTGCCGCCTCACCTCTTTCCAGTTGACCAGGCTTTTCCACCTGCCGCCCGGGAACCTGCCCATAAAAATATTTTCTTCAATGGAGAGATCCGGAATGTAATTTAACTCCTGATAGATCATGGCGATCCCTTTTTCCCTGGCATCGATGGGATCCTTGATCTGAACTTCTTCCCCGTCCAGAAAAATACTTCCCCCGTTGGGCTTGTAAAGGCCGTTTAAAATTTTCATCAGGGTCGATTTTCCCGCTCCGTTTTCTCCCACAAGGGTATGGACCGTTCCCGGACGTATTTTGATGGTCACATGATCCAGCGCGCGCACGCCGGAAAAATCCTTCGTAATATCGCGCAGTTCAATTTTGTACCTTTCTCCCATGAAAGCCTCACCACCTATCGTTTGCTTGTCCGCACTGTGTTCAAATAGTCAAGCTCCTCCCTGTCCAACTCCTTTTCCTTTCCGAGAATCCTGGAGAGAAACAAGGTCTGCGTGATCGCCTCCGCCGCCTCAATCCGGTTCATGGCGTCAAACACGGTCTCTCCCACCGCCAAGACGCCGTGATTCCCCAGCATACAGATATCACTGTGGGCAAAAATCGGTATCGCCCCTTCCAGAATCTTTTCCGTCCCCGGCCTCCCATAGGGCGCCACCTCAAAGACACCGAAATTTCCGATCATCTCCGGATATGCCTTGGTCTCCACCGGAAGATTGCAGATGGCATAAGCCGTCATGAAGGTCGGATGGCAGTGCACGATCCCTCCGATCTCCGGCCGGATCTCATAGGTATTCCTGTGCATTGTAAGCTCCGAGGTGGGCTTGCAGCATCCGCCGATCTGGGTTCCGTCCTCCCTCACCACTGCGATCATTTCCTCCGTGAGCAGACCCTTGTTTTTTCCTGTGGGCGTAATGTAAATCAGTCCGTCCCGTTTTACCGAAATATTCCCCTCATAAGCATTGACAAGATTTTTCTCGTCTAATCTTCTCGCCACCGCAAGAATCTCCTTGATCGCCTGAATGTCCATACTGTTTCCTCCCGTCCTGTGATCTCTTCACTGCTTGTTCTGTTCTCTTTGATATGTTTAAATTAACAATAATAACGCACACTGTCAACATTTTAAATGTTTGTCTATCACATTATTATTGCAATATTGTTCGAATTAAGGTATAATTCAAGAACAACCAAACATTATAGTCTATGGAGGTGTTGTTTTGAAATCAGAAGAACGACGAGAACGGATCTATAATATCCTGAAATCCAACAAAGAAATCTCCGTTTCCGCCCTGGCCGAACAATTTGGCGTGTCGGCCATGACCATCCGCAGGGACTTAAACTCCCTGGAACATTCCAACCTGGTCAACCGCAGCTACGGCAAAGCCCATATCATCGACGAGAGCCGCCAGGAATTCTCCTTTCAGCAGCGCAGCCAGGTAAACCGGCCCTTGAAGCAGAAGATTGCCCAAACAGCCCTGGCCTATTTAACGGATATCTCTTCCTTTTATGTAGACGGGAGCACAACGGCCACAGAAGTGTTGAAGATCCTGCCCTCCGGCCGCACCTACACGGTATTCACCAACAGCTTCGAGGCCCTGAAACTTCTCAGCGAAAAGCCCTGGATCCGCACCTATGCCATCGGCGGCTTTTTAGGGAAAGATCACAATACCTTTGACGACGATACCACCATCGATATCGTCAAGCAGATTTATGTAGATGCAACCATCACCTCCTGCAGTGGTTTTTCCCAGAACGGGATCTTCAATGACGGGATCACCGGAACCCAGATCAAGCGCATCATGCTGGCCAACTCTGCCCAAAATTTCATTCTGGCCGACCATACAAAAGCAAATTCCCAGGGGCTTTTTCTGTTAAGCTCCTGGGAATCTCTCCACTATCTTATCACCGACGCGCCCGTCGACGCCAAATGTCTGGAAACCGTAAAATCCTTCGGCGTCCAGGTCCGGTGGTAACTGTCATTCCTTTTTATGATAATTCAAAACTCCGGACGGCACTTCGCCGCCATGTCAATGACCGCCCAGGATTCCCCCCGATACCGGAAGGCATCCTGGGTGGTTCCTTCCGCCGCAAAGCCTGCCGCCTCGTAGCAATGCCTGGCGGCCGGATTGTTCTCAAAGACTCCGAGGGTCGCCCGCTCCATCCCAAGGATCCCTCCCGCAAACTTAAGGGCCTGCTGCACCATGGCCTTCCCTGCTCCCTTCCCCCGCATTCCGGGCGAGACGACGATGAAGCCGAAATGGACGCTGTTCCTCTCATAGTCAGCCTTCCGCATCAGGAGGTGACCGGCAAGCGCTCCGGCATCATCCAGCGCCGCGAAGATCCAGCCCCTCTCATCTTCCTCAAACCGTTCGTAATACTCCAGAAGCTACTCCATGGTGAGGGGCCACGTGAACTTCCCCGCACTCCATCTGGAGAAGCTTTCCTCGTCGGAAAACCAGGTCAGCAGCTCTTCAAAGTCCGCCTTTTTCCAAGGTCTCAATCGAATCATGTGCGCTCCTCTCCCAAAAACACCTCCGCCAGCTCCATGTCCTCCGGCGTGGTCACCTTGATGTTCTTGTAGCTTCCCTCCACCAGCTTCGTCCGCTTTCGGAGGAACATCTCCGCCAGCATGGTGTCGTCCGTCACCGGAACCCGGTAGCTTCCCTCCCGAAACCTTTCATGGGCCTTTAAAATCACCGGACAGGAAAAGCCCTGGGGCGTCTGGATGGCCCAGAGGCTCTTCCTGTCCGGCGTGTCCTCCGCCATGCCCGCCTCGTCCACCACCTTGATCGTGTCCTTCACCGGCATCCCCGCCGTACAGCTTCCGAATTTCGCCGCCCCCGAAAGCACCCTCTCAATGATCGCCCCCGTGACAAAGGGTCTGGCCCCGTCATGGATCAGCACATAGTCGCAGGGAGCCGCCGCCAGAAGTCCCGCATAGACGGAGTCATAGCGCTCCTCCCCTCCTGGGATGATCTGTTTCACCTTGGAAAATCCGTATTTCCCCACGATATGCTCCCGGCACCAGGGAATCTCGTCCTCACCGGTCACCAGGACGATCTCGTCCACCGGGCTCTCCTCAAAGGCCCTCAGAGAATAGTAAAGGACCTCGTGCCCGCCAAGCTGTAAATACTGCTTCGGCACCCTGCTCTCCATCCGCCTTCCCTGGCCCGCCGCCAGGACGATAGCTTTGACTATTTTGCCGTTCATTGTTTTGCCATCACCCCTTTATATCTCACCGCTCCCCGAGCCTCAGGTTCGGCACCGCATTCAGGTCCAGACCGCTCCTCACGCCCTTTTTGTACTCGTAATAGGCGGCGGCCCCGATCATGGCCGCATTGTCGGTACAGAAAATTGGCGACGGATAATAGAGCTTCAGTCCCGCCCGCCCACAGGCCGCCGTCATGGACGCCCGCAGGGCCGAGTTGGAGGCCACGCCGCCGGCAATGGCCACCTTGCGGATGCCGTATTCCTCCGCCGCCCGGACCGTGTGGTCCACCAGGACCTCCACCACCGCATTCTGGAAGGAAGCCGCCAGATCGGCCCGGTTCACCTCCCGCCCCGCCATCTTCTCGTGGTTCAGGTAGTTGAGCACCGCCGATTTCAAGCCGCTGAAGCTGAAATCATAGGGACAGCCCTCGATCTTCGCCCTGGGAAACTCCATGGCGTGGGGATTTCCCTCCCTGGCCGCCAGGTCGATCTTGGGACCGCCGGGATATCCCAGGCCGATAGCCCTGGCCACCTTGTCAAAAGCCTCCCCCGCCGCATCGTCCCTGGTGCGCCCGACGATCTCAAACTCGCCGTGATCCTTCATGATCACCAGATGGGTATGGCCGCCGGACACGATCAGACAGAGGAACGGCGGCTCCAGGTCCGGATGCTCCAGGAAATTGGCGCTCATGTGCCCCTCGATGTGATGGACTCCCACCAGTGGAAGCCCGGCGCCGTAGGCCAGCGCCTTCGCCGCCGCCACCCCCACCAGAAGGGCACCCACCAGTCCCGGCCCGTAGGTCACGGCCACCGCCGTCATCTCGGGGAGGGTCATCCCCGCCTCCGAGAGGGCCGCCCCGATCACCTGGTTGATCTTCTCGATGTGCTTTCTGGAGGCCAGCTCCGGCACCACGCCCCCGTACTGGGTGTGGAGGGCGATCTGGGAGGAGATCACGTTGGAAAGGACCTCCCTGCCGTTTCTCACCACCGCCGCCGCCGTCTCGTCGCAGGAACTCTCGATCGCCAAAATCATAACGTCCGTCGTCTTTTTCTCGTCCATATTCTTCCCCTGCATCAATCCTCGTC
Organism: uncultured Lachnospiraceae bacterium; assembly: GCA_910587905.1. Classification (GTDB taxonomy): domain Bacteria; phylum Bacillota; class Clostridia; order Lachnospirales; family Lachnospiraceae; genus Lientehia. The sequence goes on along the minus strand of CAJUOF010000133.1, from coordinate 1,829 downwards.
CTCAAACCGCAGTTCCGCCGTCTGCCCGTCCCTGGCCGCAACCGCCTTCGGAAAGATCCGCCTCACCTCGTCCATGTAATCTTCCGGCCAGGAGAGGGACGGGCTGTAGTGTGTCAGCCAGAGCTCCGACACGTCCGCATCCTTTGCCAGTCTGGCCGCATCGTACATGGTCATATGCTTGTTCTCCCTGGCCTTGGCCTCCTTCTCCTTCTCCCCGTACATGCCCTCGCAGATGAACAGGTCGGAACCGGCCGCCTCCGCCGCTATGGAGGCGATCGGCCTGGTGTCGGTGCAGTAGGTCACCTTGATCCCCTTCCTGGCCCCGCCCATGACCATGTCCGGCGTGTAGACCTTCCCGTCAAGCTCCACCGTCTCCCCCCGCTGCAGGACGCCCCAGTAACGTACCGGAAGCTCCAGGGCCTTCGCCTGTTCCACCTGGAACTTTCCCGCCCGGGGCAGAGAAAGCGAATACCCGTAGCAGGGAATGTTATGGTTCACACGGAACGCACGGATGTGGTAAGGCCCCGCCTGAAACTCCTGCTCCCGCTCCGTAAGCTCCAGAAACCGCACAGGAAACGGCAGTTCCGGCGCAATGGTCCTGAGGGCCGTCACCACCCGCTCCAGGCCCTTGGGCCCAGCCATAAGAAGCGGCTCCGTCCGTTCCGCATTCCCCATGGTCAGGAGAAGCCCCGGCAGGCCGCTGATATGGTCCGCATGGTAATGGGTGAAGCAGATCAGGTCGATGGGCTTTGCGCTCCAGCCCTTTTTCCTGAGGGCGATCTGCGTTCCCTCCCCGCAGTCAATGAGCAGGTGGCTTCCCCCGCACCTTGCCATCAGCGAGGTCAGCCACCGGTAAGGGAGCGGCATCATGCCGCCGGTCCCCAGCAAACAAACGTCAAGCATGGTAATTCCTTTCTCTTATATCTTTTTCAGGCAACCGCAAAGCTTAAAATTGCAGAGCGGATTCTGGCGATTGATCCATCCAAAGCCTGCTGCGCCAACCATTCCAACGAGCCCATAAGCGCAGAAACCAGTCGGGCATGGGCCCTCCTGTTTTCCATGGTCTCGTTTCCATGGCGCAGAGGGCTTTTCCTGGATGCAATCGCCAGAATCCGATCCAGGTGTTACGGCTTTGCAGTTACCTGACAAGTATCACACCAATTCCGTCACTTCTTCAATCTCCACCGGAACGGCAAAGCCGCTGATCATCCTGTCATAGCATTCCTCGCACAGGAAAAAATGATGCCGTTCCCCATCTTTCCCGGAAAAGTATCCCCAGGTTTTCGTCACCTCAAGGCCCTCCCCGTAGGGCGGCACTCCTTCCGTTTTCACCAGTTCCCCACAGCAGTTGCAAACCACGAATTCCTGTTTCTCATGGGTCATACACTCACAGCCTTTCCCGTAAACCTCTGATATCCCGCACAGTTCGACGGGATCTTTTCTGCTACAGCCACATTATAAGCCCATTTTGTCGAATAAGAAACCGGAAATTAGTGGTACATATAAAATAACGGACAACAAAATATCCGCCGGCCGCACCGCACACACAGGTCTATCGGATTAGTATACCATGATTTTCCATGATTGTAACCCTATTTTTTCCATTGTAGTAAGCTTCATAGAAACAGCCGCATATTCTCTTACCCTGGCAGGTACCGGAATACCCGACACCAAAAGGGCAATTGCTTCCCGGACATCATAGATATTTTTTTCAACATAATAGAAGATTTCATCATAGGGTCCTGAACTGGTCCAATAATTTCCAAGATTATTGTTTGTTAACGCCACCACAACAGAGCGTGGATTATAGACCCTATAGCCGGACATGG
>CAJUOF010000132.1 GCA_910587905.1 uncultured Lachnospiraceae bacterium | reverse complement strand
GACGTGTGCTCTTCCGATCTCGTCCTTCGCCTTTGGCACGGATCTGGATGAGAATGCGGTCCGGGCGGCCAGGGAGAATGCGCGGGGGAACGGATTCGCGGAGGATGTGTTTGTCCTGGAAGAGGGGGATATCCTGACGGAGGCCGCCCTGCAGGAGCGGGTCGGCGAGGGGGCTTATGACGTGGCGGTGGCGAACATCCTGGCGCCGGTGATCATTCTGCTGGCGGGAGCGGCGGACCGGTATGTAAAGAAGGGCGGGATTTTCATTACCTCCGGGATCATCGACACGAAGGAGGAGGACGTGAAGGCGGCTTTTGCGGCCAACCCGGCCTGGGAGCTTTTGGAGGTCACCAGACAGAAGGACTGGGTCTCTGTGACAGTGAGGAAAAGATAAGATGTATCTGTTTTTTGTGGACGGGCGGGAGATCGGAGAGACGACGGCGAGGATCACGGGCCCGGATGTGAACCATATCAAAAACGTGCTCCGGATGAAGCCGGGGGACGGGCTTCGGATCAGCGACGGGGAGAGTCTCTGCTACAACTGTCGGATTCAGGCTTTTGAGGAAGATGCGGTGCTTCTCTCGCTTCTTTCCAGGGATGAGGACGGCACGGAGCTTCCGGCGAAGATCGTGCTGTTCCAAGGTCTGCCCAAGGGGGACAAGATGGAACTCGTGATCCAGAAGAACGTGGAGCTTGGCGTTTCCCGGATCGTGCCGGTGGCCACGAGGCGGTCGGTGGTGAAGCTGGACGCAAAGAAGGCGGAGGCGAAGGTGCGCCGCTGGAGGGCCATTTCCGAGAGCGCCGCCAAGCAGTCGAAGCGGACGGTGGTGCCGGAGGTTTCGGGGGTCCTGTCTTTTAAGGAGGCGGTGGACCTGGGGGCGGATTTTGACTGCAAGTTGTTTCCCTATGAGCACGCCGAGGGCATGGGGGAGACGAGAAAGATTCTTTCGGCGGTGAGACCCGGCATGAGCATCGCCGTATTCATCGGGCCGGAGGGCGGCTTTGAGGAGGAAGAGGTGGACTATGCCAGGGAGAGGGGCTTCCTGCCCATGACCCTGGGGCGGCGGATCCTCCGGACGGAGACGGCGGGGATGGCGCTTCTTGCGGCGCTCATGTTCCAGTTGGAGAAGTGAGAAAAGAAGAGGAAACCATGGAAGCATATTTAGATAATTCTGCGACGACGAAGGTGTTTGATTCGGTGAAGGATATTGTGGTGAAGACCATGACGGAGGATTTCGGGAATCCGTCCTCTCTCCATAAAAAGGGCGTGGAGGCGGAAGCCTACGTGAAGGCGGCGGCGGAGTCCGTGGCAAAGACCCTTGGGGCGGCGCCCTCGGAGATCATTTTCACCTCGGGGGGCACCGAGTCCAACAACATGGCCATCATCGGGGCGGCCAGGGCAAACAGACGGGCCGGGAAGCACGTCGTCACGACCACCATCGAGCATCCTTCCGTCTACAACGTGTTCGGGTATCTGGAGGGGGAGGAGGGCTTTTCGGTGGACTACGTCCCGGTGGACGGAAACGGACGGGTGAGGCAGGATGCCCTCCTTGCGGCCATCCGGGAGGACACCACGCTGGTGTCGGTCATGTATGTCAACAATGAGATCGGTTCCGTCAATCCCGTCGGGGAGATCGGGGCGCTGATCAAGAAGAAAAACCCGAGGACGCTGTTCCACGTGGATGCGATCCAGGCTTACGGGAAATACAGGATCCGTCCAAAGCAGGAGCAGATCGACCTGTTGTCGGTGAGCGGCCACAAGATCCACGGGCCCAAGGGCGTGGGATTTTTGTACGTGAAGAACGGCACGAGGCTGTTGCCGGTGGTCTACGGGGGCGGCCAGCAGAGGGGGATGCGCTCCGGCACCCACAACGTGCCAGGCATCGCCGGGATGGGCGAGGCGGCCAGGGCCATCTATGAGGATCATGAGGAGAAGATAAGGGCCATGTACGGCCTCAAAAAGCTGTTTGTAGAGCTGGTGGGCCGGCTTCCCGGAACCAGGGTCAACGGGCTTTGCGGGGAGGACTCGGCCCCCCACGTGGTGAGCGTGAGCTTTGAGGGGATCAAAAGCGAGGTGCTTCTCCATGCCCTGGAGGAGAGGGGGATCTTTGTCTCCTCCGGCTCCGCCTGTTCCTCCAACCATCCGGCCGTCAGCGGGACCCTCAAGGGAATCGGCGTGAGGAGAGAGCTTCTGGACGCCACGCTTCGCTTCAGCTTCAGCGTCTTTACAACGGAAGAGGAGCTTCGCTATGCGGCCCGGGTGCTGAGGGAACTGCTGCCGGTGCTGCGGAGGTATACGAAAAGGTAAGGCCATGTTCGGTTTCGGGGGGAAGGGCGGCTTCTTTCTGAGCCGGGAGCGTGTTCCGGTCAGACAGAAAGCCGGTCTTCTCCCGTCCGGAATTGAAAATAAAAACACGGGAGGATTTGAGAATGACGGCGCAGGAAGGATTGTTCCACGCATTTTTGATCAAATATGCGGAGATCGGGATCAAGGGGAAGAACCGGTATCTGTTTGAGGACGCCCTGATGCGGCAGATCCGCTTTGCCCTCCGGGGAGCGGAGGGGAAGTTTTCGGTCCGCAAGGAGATGGGCCGCATTTACGTGGAAGCGGAGGGCGCTTTTGATTTCGACGAGGTGACGGAACGGCTGGGACGGGTCTTCGGAATCTCCGGAATCTGTCCCATGGTCCAGTTTGACTATGAGGGCTTTGAGGACATCCGGGCACGGGTCGTGGATTACGTGGGACGGGTCCATCCGGAGGGGAAGTTCACCTTCAAAGTACAGACAAAGCGGGCCAACAAGGGTTTTCCCATGGACTCCAACGAGATCAACGCCAAGTTGGGCGAGGCCCTGCTGGAGGCGTACCCTTCCCTGAGGGTCAATGTCCATGAGCCGGACGTGTTTTTCTATGTGGAGGTGCGGGAGCGGGCGAACCTTTATTCCAGGATCATTCCCGGACCGGGGGGGATGCCGGTGGGCACCAGCGGGAAGGCGATGCTGCTGCTCTCCGGCGGGATCGACAGTCCGGTGGCGGGCTACATGACGGCCAAGCGGGGCGTTGCCATTGACGCCGTCTACTTTCATGCGCCGCCTTACACCAGCGAGCGGGCGAAGCAGAAGGTGGTGGATCTGGCGAAGATCGTATCCCGGTACTCCGGTCCCATGAAGCTTCACGTGATCAATTTCACCGACATCCAGCTCTACATTTACGACCAGTGCCCCCACGAGGAGCTGACCATCATCATGCGGCGGTACATGATGCGGATTGCCGAGGCCATTGCGGGTGAGTGCGGTGCCCTGGCCCTGGTTACGGGGGAGAGCATCGGCCAGGTGGCGAGCCAGACCCTTCCCAGCCTGGCCTGTACCGGGGAAGTCTGTGACCTGCCGGTGATCCGTCCGGTCATCGGTTTCGACAAGCAGGAGATCGTGGATATCGCCCTGAAGATTGACACCTTCGAGACCTCCATCCAGCCCTTCGAGGACTGCTGCACGATCTTCGTGGCAAAGCATCCGGTGATCAAGCCCAACCGGAAGATCATCCGCCGTTCGGAGGAGAAGCTGGCGGGAAGGATCGGGGAGATGGTGAAGGAGGCCCTTGCGGGCAGAGAAGTGATTGAGATTCAGGGATAGGAACATGTCAGGGACAGAAAAAAGATCCCGCATCCCCGCGGGATCTTTCTATGGGCAGAAAATGGTTTTCCATATGTTCTTACACCAGGTAAGGCTTCAGGGTCTCCAGGATGGCTTCCACGTTGTCCTCGGCATGGATGTTTAAGTCGATGGGCTTGGAGAGATCGAGGCTGAAGATGCCCATGATGGACTTGGCGTCGATGACGTAGCGGCCGGAGACCAGGTCGAAATCATAGTCATACTTGGTGAGGTCGTAGACGAAGGATTTTACCTTGTCGATGGAATTTAAAGAAATTTGTACTGTTTTCATAAGAATGCTCCCTTCTTTGCTGACAATAAAGTTCTGGAAAGGCTTCCCCCTCTCCGGTTCATTATAATACTAGACAGATTCGGGGGAAAAGTCAAGAGGGGATTTTACTAAAAGTGAGGAATCAGGATATGGGAAACCGAAAAAAAAGGGCGGCCCTACACAATCTGGGCTGCAAGGTCAACGCATATGAGACGGAGGCCATGGGCCAGAGCCTTTTGGAGGCCGGCTATGAGCTGGTTCCCTTTGACGAGGAGGCGGAGGTTTACCTGGTCAATACCTGCAGCGTGACCAATATGGCGGACCGCAAGTCCAGACAGATGCTCCACCGGGCCAGAAAGCGGAACCCGGAGGCGGTGATTGTGGCGGCAGGCTGCTATGTACAGGCTCAGGCAGAGGAACTTTTAAAAAGTGGCGATGCAGATTTAATTATAGGGAATAATCAGAAGAGAAGGCTTGTCGGACTGCTGTCGGAATATGAGGAAAAAAGGTATGCAAAGGAGAGCGGGCCTCAAGCGGGCGATGGTTCGTCCGGAAGGAGGAAGACGGAGGTCTGTGCCGTTCTCGATCTTACCCATGAGAAGGAGTATGAAGAGCTTTCTCTCTTAAAGACGGCGGAGCACACCAGGGCCTTTATCAAGATCCAGGATGGCTGCAATCAGTTTTGCAGCTACTGTATCATTCCTTACACGAGGGGGAGGATCCGGAGCAGGAGGCCGGAAGATATCCTTGCGGAGATCAGGCGGCTTGCCGGGGCTGGTTACCGGGAAGTGGTCTTGACCGGTATTCATCTGTCTTCCTACGGAAAGGATTTTGAGAGGCCGGTCCCTCTCCTCACGGTCATCGGCCAGGTGGCCGAGGTGGAGAGAATCGAACGGATCCGTCTGGGTTCTTTGGAGCCGAGGATCGTGACGGAGGAATTCGTGAGGGGGCTTTCTGCCATTTCCAAGGTCTGCCCTCATTTCCATCTGTCCCTGCAGAGCGGCTGTGATCAGACCCTCAGGCGGATGAACCGGCATTACACCACGCAGGAATATGCCGCCTGCTGCGAACTGCTTCGGAGCCATTATGAGCATCCGGCCATCACCACCGACGTGATCGTGGGCTTTCCGGGGGAGACGGAGGAGGAATTTGAGACGACACTCTCCTTCCTGGAACGGATCGGCTTTTATGAAATGCATGTGTTTAAATATTCCAAAAGGCAGGGGACGAAGGCGGCGGCCATGGGTTCCCAGGTTCCGGAAGAAGTCAAGACGAGCCGGAGTCACAGGGCCTTGTCCCTTGAGGCAGAGCTTTCCGAATCCTTTCGGCAATATTATGAGGGGCGTGTCGGAGAACTTCTTTTGGAGGAGGAGACAGAGATTGGCGGCAGGCGGTATATGACAGGTTTTACAAAAGAATATGTGAAAGGAGTCGTAACACTTGAGGAAGGTGTGAGAAGGGAGGGGAAACTTCTTCCCGGTACGATCTTGCCTGTTAGACTTTTCAGGAATCCGAGAGGGGAGTTTCAGGGGCTTCTTTTGGCCGAACCGGTGGACTGTCCGTAAAAATCCGGAGATTTTTGGAAGAAAACCCCTCGACAGCCCGTTGAATTTGTATTAGAATAGAAGAACAAGCATGTAAGGACGTGAAAAGAATGGGTGACATACACAGAACACAATTTTTTAATCCTTCCCAGGAGAATAAGATGGAGGCGGGAGAGATTCTGGCGAAGGTCTATGCGGCCCTGACGGAGAAGGGCTACAATCCGATCAGTCAGATTGTCGGCTATATCATGTCGGGAGACCCCACTTACATTACCAGCCACCAGAGCGCCAGAAGTCTGATTACGAAGCTGGAGAGAGATGAGATTCTGGAGGAATTGGTGCAGGTCTATATTGAAAGCAAGCTGAAAGGTTAAGTGCCGGATATGCGTGTCATGGGACTGGACTTCGGCTCCAGGACGGTAGGCGTGGCTGTCAGTGATTCTCTTGGCATTACGGCTCAGGGAGTAGAGACGATAGAGAGGCCGCAGGAGAACAAGCTGAGAAGGACACTTGCCCGTCTGGAAGAGCTGATTGAAGAATACCAGGTAGAGAAGATCGTGGTGGGCTGTCCAAGGCATATGAACGGAGACTTCGGGGAGCGGGCGGAAAAGTCGGAGGCATTTGCAGAGAAGCTTGGTGCCAGGATGGGCCTTCCCGTGGTGCTTTGGGATGAGCGGCTGACTACGGTGGCGGCAGAGCGGGTGCTTAAGGAGGCAGGAGTCCGCAGGGAACGCCGGAAGGACTATGTGGATAAAATAGCAGCAGTGTTTATTTTGCAGGGATATTTGGATTCCCTGTGATTTTGTTGTACAAATTTGGAGAGTTTGGATAAGCTATGGATGAGAAAATAATTTTAGTTTCAGAGGATGGAGAAGAATTTCCCTGCTATATGCTGGAGGAGACGAGGGTAGCAGGGTGTAATTATGTGCTTGTGACGGATTCCGAGGAGGAAGACGGAGAGTGTTATATTTTCAAAGATGTATCGGGTGAGGCAGACACAGAGGCCGTATATGAGATCGTGGAGGATGAGAGGGAACAGCAATACCTGGCACGGATCTTTAACGAGCTTTTGGATGATGTGGATATCCGGTAGAAAACAGAGTTGTTAAAATGAGAGTAAGAGAGGTGTAATATTTGAGACAAACATCAAAGCAGACAGGAAGACAGACGGGAAGGCAGGGGCGCAGGCCTCCGGAGATACCGGGGTTAAAGATCATTCCCCTGGGAGGACTCGAGCAGATTGGCATGAACATGACGGTTTTTGAGTACGAGGACAGCATCATTGTGGTGGACTGCGGCCTGGCTTTTCCCAGCGACGACATGCTGGGGATTGATCTGGTGATTCCGGATATCACGTACTTGAAGGACAATATTGAAAAGGTCAAAGGCTTTGTCATCACCCACGGCCATGAGGATCATATCGGAGCTCTGCCTTACGTACTTGCGGAATTAAATGTACCGGTTTATGCCACAAAGCTGACGATGGGTATCATTGAGCATAAATTAAAGGAGCGGGGGATGACCCGTTCCACGAAGCGGAAGGTGATGAAGTACGGCCAATCGGTGAATTTGGGATGCTTTCGGGTAGAATTCATCCGCACCAACCACAGCATTGCAGACGCGGCGGCTTTTGCCATTTTTACACCGGTGGGCACCATTGTCCATACGGGAGATTTTAAGATTGATTATACGCCGATTTTTGGCGATCCGGTGGATCTGCCGAGATTCGCGGAACTTGGAAAGAAGGGCGTTCTGGCTCTGATGGCCGACAGTACCAATGCAATCCGGGAGGGCTTTACCATGTCGGAGCGGACGGTGGGGCGGACCTTTGACAGATCGGAAGAGCGTCGTGTAGGGAAAG
>CAJUOF010000131.1 GCA_910587905.1 uncultured Lachnospiraceae bacterium | reverse complement strand
AGCAGAAGACGGCATACGAGATTCGGTTACGTGACTGGAGTTCAGACGTGTGCTCTTCCGATCTGCGGATGTTTTGATGGCGGTGGACGTCTCGGAGGGGGATGCAGAGCATGAGGAGAGCATCGGGCGGCTGAAGCGGATGGTCCGGGGCCTGGATGCCCCGGTGTTTGCCGGGGGACGCATCGAGCGGGTGGAGGATGTGAAGAAGTATCTCTATGCCGGGGCGAGGATGGTGTATTTGAAGGCCTCGGAGCCGCAGACTGTGGGGCTTTTGAGGGAGGTTTCGGACCGGTTCGGGAGGGAGAAGATTGCCGTCTGGCTGGATACGCCGGATGCGCTTTCCCGTGTGGAGGAGTATGGGAGCTTGGGGGCGGGGAGCTTCTTAATCTCGGCGAAAGACTGTCCGGGGGAGGGAGTCTCCTTCCCGGTGTATCTGCTCTCGGAGGATGGCACGGAGACGGGGATTTCGGCGCTTCTGTCCATTCCCGGCGTGGCCGGGGTGATTCTTGCGGCCGGGGAAGGGGCTTCTCCGGGGGAGGGTCTTGTGGAGGGCTCGTTCATGGAGCTTAAGGCGGGGCTTTCCGAGATGGGGTTTTCCATGGATATTTTCCGGTCGCCGGTTTCCTGGCGGGAGTTTAAGCTGGGGCCGGACGGCCTTTTGCCGGTCATTGTCCAGGATTACCGGACAGGCGAGGTGCTCATGATGGCTTATATGAATGAGCAGGCGTTTTTGGACACGCTTCGGACCGGGAGGATGTGCTATTTCAGCCGGAGCAGGAGGAGCCAGTGGATGAAGGGGGAATCTTCGGGCCATTTCCAGTATGTGAGATCTCTGCATCTGGACTGTGACAACGACACGCTCCTGGCGAAGGTCTTTCAGGTGGGGCCGGCCTGTCATACCGGCTCCAGGTCCTGTTTTTTCCAGACGCTGGCGAAGAAGGAGTATGACGATGTCAACCCGCTTCTGGTGTTTGAGAAGGTCTATGAGGTGATCCAGGACCGGAAGCTTCACCCGAAGGAGGGGTCTTACACCAATTATCTTTTTGACAAGGGGATCGACAAGATTTTGAAGAAGGTGGGGGAGGAGGCCACGGAGATCGTCATTGCGGCCAAGAATCCCGACCCGGAGGAGATCATCTACGAGCTGTCGGATTTCCTCTACCACGCCATGGTGCTGATGGTCCAGAAGGGCGTCGCCTGGGAGGACGTCACCAGGGAGCTGGCCAACCGGTAGGCGGCGCCCGCCAGCTAACCTGGTTTGATGGAGGTGAAATTGCCTGCCATGGACGGTGCAGTAAAATCGGCCAAACTGACGTGTTCGCCGGGGAATGTCGCCGGGCGCTCTGAAAACACTTGAATCCGCCCCCGAAATGAAGTAAAATAGAGCCAAAGGACGCCGGAGGGCCGGATCGGCCTTCCGTGAAGTAAAGGGGGAGCAGCTATGGCATGGCAGGATCAATGTCTGCGTTCGCTGACGGACGCAAAACTGTTTTTATCGACGGCCCACATGGACCGGTTCAAGGAGACCTGGAAGGTGCTGAAAAGACAGCCTTTCTGCACGAAGGGACTCTGTAAGTGCCTGTTTCTTTCGGCCTGGGATCAGGAGCATTACCAATTTTTGAAGGACACGGTGGAGGAGATGATCGCAAGGAAGGACACCGACACCTCCTACATGCTGGAGAAGGGGCGGGTGGTACTGGGTAATGTGGCTTTGAGCGAGCGGGAGCTTTTCAAGCTGTCCATTGAGTTTCTGGAGAAGGAAGGGCAGACTCCGGATGAGAGATGTCTGCTGAAGCTGTCCCACCACTGGGTGCCCATCACGGATAACACGCTGGAGATGGGGAGGCTTCTGGATTCGTTGGAATAGAAGGTCTTTCGCATTGGGAACATGTAAAAACGTCTGCTGTCGGCGGAAGGGCCGGCGGCAGACGTTTTGTTGTGGTTCAAGTTCCGGTTTTGCCGGTATAGGGGAGTCTGTACAATCTGTATGGTTTTTGCGGGGATATTACAGGCAAAATGCGGGTTGTTTCTCTTCCGGGAAATGCGTTAAGATTAAGACAGGAGTTTGATGCTTGTCGACGATGCGCAGGAAAAGGAGAAAGAAAAAGGAGAAGGGGCATGGATGTAAAGGGGCTGTTTGGGTTTGAGAACAAGAACGTGGTCATCACCGGGGCGGGCTCCGGCATGGGGAAGGCGGCGGCGAAGCTTCTGGTGGAGCTTGGGGCCAACGTCTATGCGACGGTGAGGAGCAAGCCGCTGGATTTTGCGGTGGCGAAGGAGATTAAGACGGATTTTAGCCGGCCGGAGGCGGTCCGGGAGGTGGCGGAGCAGGTGCCGGAGGAGATCGAGGCGCTGTTCATCTGCCACGGGATCTCGGACAAGCCGGGGCGCACCAACGCCATGGAGGTCCAGCTCACCAACTATTTCAGTTTTCAATGTCTGACGGAGGCGCTGAAGCCCAGGATCGCCGACAACGGTTCTGTGACCTTCATTTCTTCCAACGGCGGCAAGGAGTGGAGGGCGCACATTCCGGAGTGCGAGGCGGTGCTTGCCTGTACGTCCTGGGAGGAGGCGGTCTCCTGGTACGGGGCCCACCCGGAGAGCACGGGGCGGGGCTATGTGTTTGCCAAGGAGTGTCAGAATTTTTACGTGATGTCCAAGGCCTACACGCCGGAGTTCACAGAGCGGAGGCTCCGTCTCAACGCCATTGCCCCGGGCTTTACCATCACGGGGCTCAGTGACGATTTTAACAAGTCCATCAACGGGGACGCTCAGTTCGGGAAAAACATCCTGGAGAATCTGTATCTGGGTTCCTGGAACGGAAGGGCCGCCATGCCGGAGGAGATGGGGCATCCCCTGGTGGCTCTGGGAAGCAAGGTGTGCAGCTACGTGAGCGGCCAGGTGGTCTATATTGACTATGGCAATGCCAGCGCCTGGGAGGTTCAGAGCCTGAAAGAGCAGAAGTGACCGGAAATAACGACGCCAAAAGATTTTCGTTTTCGTACATTCCACGACTTTGCGGGGAGGCCCGCAGGGGAAGGACGGCAGGGGTGAGCGCAGGCTTGCTTCTGCCGTTTTTCTTTTGGGGCTGTACGAAGGGGGCTTTGTGGAATATACTGGAAGCATGAGATGGAAGGAGTGGTGGGCGGAATATGGACGGACATGGAAACGGGAGGCTGCTTTTGGTGGAGGACGACGGGGAGATTCGGCAGATGCTTGGCGGCTTTCTGGGGGCGGAGTGTTTTGAGGTGGTTTTTGCGGCCGACGGGGAGGAGGCGCTAAAACGGTTTTCGGAAGGAAGCTACAGCCTGGTGCTCCTCGATCTCCGGCTTCCCGGGCGCAGCGGCCTGGAGGTTCTGGGGGAAATCAGGAAGAAAAGCACGGTGCCGGTGTTGATCCTCTCGGCGAAGGACACGGATTCGGACAAGGCCCTGGGGCTTTCTCTGGGAGCGGACGACTATGTGACGAAGCCTTTTTCCGTGACGGAGGTGTTGGCAAGGATCAAGGCGAACATCCGGCGGAGTACGGAGTATGCGGGGGGCTTGTTTGGAGAAGGTGTTCCCGGCGGAGGCATTCCCGGCGGAGGGCAGCGGCCTGCCGGGGAGGGGGAGCCGGTCCCGGGAACGGCGCTTCGCTGGGGGAAGCTTGTGCTGGATCCGGTGACGTTTTCGGTGGAGAAGGATGGGAAACCGGTCAGCCTGACGGTGAAGGAGTTCGAGATCCTCAGGCTGTTTCTCCGGAATCCGAAACGGGTCTATACGAAGGCCGCCCTCTATGCCAAGGTCTGGGAGGATGAATTTCTGGCCGACGAGAATGCGATCCAGGTCCACGTCAGCAGGCTCCGGAACAAGATCGAGGACGACCCGAAAAATCCCAGGTGCATCGTCACGGTCTGGGGGATCGGCTACCGGCTGGGGGAGGAGCCGGCCGGGGAAGGCCGGCACAGGGAAGAAAGGTACATGGAAGAAGGGCGCACGGGGGAGGGCCGCATGGGGAATGGACCGCATTCGGAGGGCCGGTCATGAGAGGGCGGGAGGAGACGGCCTTTTTGGCCCGGGAGCTCGCCAGGATTTTGGACGAGGGGAGTGATGAGAAGCTGATGGTCTTTACGGGGCGGGGGGAGACGAAGGAGCTCTGTGCCCAGATCAACCGGCTTTTGGAGGACAGGCAACGGCTGGCGGCGGAGTTTCGGGAGCGGGAGACGGCCATTTCCCGGATGCTTTCCAATGTGTCCCACGATATCCGGACGCCCATGACGGTCCTCCTGGGTTATCTGGAAATGCTCCGTCTGCAGAGGGAGCGGACCGGGGAGGACGGGGCCCTGCCGGAGTCGGTGTGGGAGATGGCCGGGAAGGCGGAGGGGAAGGCGGTTCAGGTCATGGAGCTGATGGAGCAGTTTTTCACTTTGTCCAGGCTCAGGGCCGGGGAGGAGCGGCTCTCCCTGAAAAGGTTTGAGCTGGGGGAGGTCTGCCGGGAGTGCGTGCTGGATTTTTATGAGTCTTTGACGCTCAGGCAGTTTGAGGTGGAGGTTTCGATTCCGGAGGGGGAGGTGCCGGCCTTCGGGGACGAGACGGCCGTCCGGCGGATTTTGTTCAACCTGATTTCCAACGGGGTGCGGTATGGAGGGGACGGGAAGTACCTGGGTTTTTCCCTGCACAGGGAGGCGTCCTTCGCTTGTGTCCGGGTGAGGGACAGGGGGGCGGGGCTTTCGCCGGAGGAGGTCTCCCATGTGTTTGACCGGCTGTTCCGGGCGGAAGGGGGGAGCGGGCGGGAGGTTCCCGGGACCGGGCTGGGACTTTCGATCGCTAAGCGGCTGGCGGAGGAGATGGGCGGGACGCTCTCTGTCTCCAGCGAGCCTTTTGTGGAAACTTGTTTTTCTCTGCGGCTTCCCCTGGGGGCGGAGGGCCCTCGGGCCGATGAAAGGATTTCGTAAGGTTTGGTTCAGCGCTTTGCAAGGTTTGTCTGCTAGAATGGTTTCAGAAGGAGGGAAGGGCGATGGCTTATCTTTTGGAAACCCATGGACTTACGAAGGTGCTCGGGGGGCGGCGGATCGTGGAGGACGTGTCGCTCCACGTGAGGAAGGGGGAGGTTTACGGATTCCTGGGGCCCAACGGGGCGGGCAAGACCACGGTTCTTAAGCTTGTGACCGGGCTGCTCCTGCCGACGGCGGGGGAGGTTGTTTTGTTTGGGGAGGGGGGATTTTTCCACGCCCTCAAGCGGATGGGGACTGTTTTGGAGTTCCCCGTGTTTTATGAGCGGCTCACGGGGCGGGAAAATCTGGAGCTTCACCGGGAGTACATGGGGTATTACCGCCACGGGAGCGTGGAGGAGGCCCTGGGGCTTCTGGGGCTTGCGGAGGCGGCGGACCGTCCGGTGAAATGTTATTCTCTGGGCATGAGGGAGCGGCTGGGCATCGCCAGGGCGCTGCTCCACCGGCCGGAGTTTTTGATTCTGGACGAGCCTTTAAACGGGCTGGACCCGGAGGGGATCCACCAGGTCAGGGGGCTTCTTAAGGGGCTGTCCGTGGATTACGGGGTGACGGTGCTTGTCTCCAGCCACATTTTGTCGGAGGTGGAGAGTGTTGCGGACACGGTGGGCGTTCTTGCTGGGGGAAGGCTGGTGGAGGAGCTTTCCATGAAGGAGCTTAAGGAGAGGAGCGCTTCTTTTGTCGAGGTGCTGGCAAAGGACGGGAAGCGGGCGGCCTTCGTGCTGGCGGAGAAGCTGGGGCTTTCCGGTTTTCGGGTCCTGGAGGACGGGCGGATTCGCATTTATGAGGAGGGGGTCTCGGTGGAAGGGCTGGCCGGGGCGCTCTCTGAGGCCGGGGCGGGGGTTCTTTCCATCGGCCGGAGGAGGGAGACGCTGGAAGAGTATTTTTTGAAGCTTGTGGGGGAGGGGCTGCAATGAGAAAATTGATTTGGCTGGAGTGGAGGAAGTACCGGGTGGGACGGTATGTGGGGGCTGCCGTTGTCTTGGCGTCTTTTCTGGCTCTGTTCGTCTTTGGCATGGCGTTTTTTGGCATTGCCGACGACCCGGCGACGGGGGTGCCGGATGCGGCTCCCGGGATGCTCGGCATTTCGGCGGCGGTGGAATTTCTGACCAACTGTGTTTCTTTTGTGTTTACGGGGGTCTTGCTGGCGACTGTCGTGGTGGGGGCTTACCGGAACGGGACCATGGCCCTCATGTTCACCTATCCCATAAGCAGGAGGAGGATTCTTTTTTCCAAGCTGGCGGCCGTGTGGCTGTTTCAATTTGGGGCGCTGGCGTTTATGAAGCTGTCTGTCTATGGCTGTCTGGCCCTTGGGGGAAGGGTTTACGGGGGTTCCTCGTTCCCGCTGGATTTTGACCTGGGGGGCGGAGCCTTTTACGGCTCCCTGTTTCTTGGGGCGGCGCTGGTGGTGACGGTGGGTTTTTTGTCTCTGTTTGCGGGGCTCCTCGCAAAGTCCTCGAAGGCGACGGTGGTCGCTTCGTTTGTCCTGGTGTTTCTGACCCAGGGGAGTGTGGGGGATCTGAGCCTGGCGGGTAATTCGGTGTTTTTCCTGGGGCTGGCCTTCCTCGCCTTCCTGCTTGCGGCGGGGAGCGTGGCCGCAGCCGGGAAGCGGGACGTGGCGGGAAAATAAAAGCATTTGACTTTTTATGTGAATTCAAATACAATTGAAATATGGAGAAATGCAAATGAAGGGAGATGTAAGCCATGGCGAATGCTTTGATTCAGTTACGGATTGATGAAAGGCTTAAAGCGGAGGCAACGGATATTTATGAAAGGCTGGGTTTGGATTTGCCGACTGCAATTCGGATTTTTCTGACACGTTCGGTTGAGGAAAGGGGGATACCTTTTAGCATGAAATTAAAATCAGATAACTATAAGGCGGAAGCAGCCGTAAAGGCAATGCGGGAGATGAGTAAGGCAGCGGAGACGGAGGGCATTGCAGATATGACGCTGGACGAGATCAATGCAGAAATCTCTGCTGTCAGAAAAGAGGTGTGACGTGAAATATTATGCAGTGATAGATACGAATGTCCTGGTATCGGCAATCCTGAAATGGGATTCCATACCGGGGCGTGTTTTGGAACATGCATTTACGGGAGACATCATTCCTTTATTGAATGAACAGGTGTTGAAGGAATATATAGAGGTCCTTGGACGCCCGAAATTTCATTTTGATCAAGAAAAAATCAACGTTGTCGTGGACGGACTGATCCGAAGAGGAATTTTTGTGGATGCAGAACCTGTGGATGTAAATCTGCCAGACAGGAACGATGTCATATTTTATGAAATTGTCATGGAAAAGCGGAAATATGAGGAAGCTTTTTTGGTAACTGGGAATACGAGGCATTTTCCATCGGAGCCTTATATCGTCACGCCGAGGGAGATGCTGACAATTTTAGAAAACGAACCATGGGGTTTTGATTGACTTTTTTCATTTTCTGTGTTCTTATTCTCTGGCAGTTATCGAAATCTGCCGTCATAATAACGGAAATTATCTT
>CAJUOF010000130.1 GCA_910587905.1 uncultured Lachnospiraceae bacterium | reverse complement strand
TCCAGATCCGTGCCAAAGGCGAAGGACGCCCCGAGCTTCAGCGCCGCAATGGCCAGAATTCCGCTTCCCGTCCCGATGTCAAAGACCCGGTCCCCCTCTTCCAGATATTTTTGAAGCTGCCTGATGCAGAGCTGGGTGGTCTCGTGGGAACCGGTCCCGAAGGCCGTCCCCGGATCAATCTCGATCATCAGCTTGTCCCCATGCTCCTTGGGCACCTCCTCCCAGGTAGGCTTGATCAGAATGTCATCCACCGTGAAGGGATGGAAATACTGCTTCCAGTTGTTGATCCAGTCCTTGTCCTCCGTCTCGGAAGCCGTTATGGTTCCCTCCCCCACGTCCACGAAAAGCCGAAGCTCCGAAAGCCCCTCCCCAATTCCGGAAAGAAGCGTCTCGTCCTCCGTCCCCTCGTCCAGATAGAAAGAAACTCTCGCCTTACCCTCGTCCGGCGGAAGTTCCGGAAGAATATCGATGAACATCCCCTTCGTCTCCGCCTCCGTCAGGGGCACGTTGTCCTCGATCTCGATCCCCTCGATTCCATGCTCTTCCAGCATGCTGCCAATCAGGTCCACGGCGGCCGTCGTGGTGTCAATGGTGTATCTCTTCCATTTCATAATGGTTCCCCTTTTCCAAACTTTAGTTCCGTCTTTGTATTTTTTCAGATTATTTCTTGCATGTTTCCCCTATATACGATAAAATATAACCAGATGTTTTCCTTATTTCAAAATATCATTACAGAGGGGGTATTTTATGGAATCACGCGTCATGAAATTTTATGCAAAAGACGATCACAGCGTGGTGCTCCGCGCCATTCACGGCCACTTTGCCACCAGCCATTCCCACGTCAACTATTATATTGATGTGACCGGCCTTCGAACCAGGTGCAGTGAAGCCACCGCCGCCGCCAAAAATCTGGTGGGTAAGATCGTCAATACCACTGTCATCGATACCATCGTCTGCATGGACGGCTGCGAGGTGGTCGGCGCTTACATGGCAGCCGAGCTGGAGGCCCGCGACTTCGTCTCCACCAACAGCCATGAGACCGTCTATGTGATCACGCCGGAGTTCAACAGCAACAACCAGATGATCTTCCGGGACAACCTAACACCTTCCATCAAAAACAAGCATGTACTCCTGCTTTTAGCCTCCACCACCACCGGACAGACTATCAACCGGAGCTTGGAGTGCATCCGCTACTACGGAGGCACCGTGACGGGCATCTGCTCTCTGTTCAGCGCCGTCGATGTGATCCAGGGCTTTCCCATCGTCTCAGCCTTCACCGTCAGAGACATTCCCGGCTATCAAGCCTATGAGTTCGAGAACTGTCCTTTCTGCAAAAATGGGGAGAAGCTGGACGCCTTCGTAAACGGATACGGATATTCTAAACTATAAACGATACTTCTTGGAAAGAATTGCCTGGTTTCCATTGTGAAAACAGGCAATTTCTCTACTCTGGTCACTCCGGCATCAGAAGCTCCGGCATCTCCGATTCCATGACCGGAAGTTTCGTGTCCGGCTCCCAGACCTGTCTCGCCATGGTCTGCCAGGCCTTTATTGTGTAATACTGTCCGCCCGCTGAGGGCTCTTTCGGCACATCCGCCACCACCGACAAATGCTGCTCATCACTGATAATCACTGAAAAAGAGAATCTCGCTCCTGTCCCATCCTCCTCCGGAACTGCTACACCACCGGCCCCATTCAGGTAGGAAAGACAGGCCACAAGATAATCCTCCGGTTCCGGATTTTCCAGATACAGTTGTTCCAGGCTGCAGTCCACATCCTCCAAAAGAGTCTCCGCTTTGTCACAGGCCGAATAATAAGCCTTCGTCCTGCTCGCCAGCCTGTCGTTCAGCTTTTTGTCCGCATTGGCATTGACCAGAGAGAGCATGGCAAAGACCACCAGGCACAGCAATACAAAAATCATAAGAATGGAAGTAGCTCCGACTCCCATACCGAACGAATTGTGTTTGTTCTTTTCCATAAAAAACTCCCGTTTTCAACAGGAAAGCTGTTCGGCAGCTCTCCGCTTCTAAGATGCAGGAACCGTCCGAGGAATCTGAACGGCAGCCGCAAGTTCATAGATTACTCCATCCTCACTGCTGACCCTGACCGCAGCCTGCGCCAATGCACGTGCCTCTTTTGGGGACCGGCCGGCCGATGCCGCGGGCAAAGCGTCCCCTGGCACAATTGCCAGAACATAGACTCCTTCCCCATCCTCTGCCGGATGCCAGTCTTTATCGTAAAAAACCTGGAAACTGCCCCCGTCCTCACTCAGATGTCCCTCCGGGAACAAACTCCTAAGTTCCTCCAGATTTCCGGAAACACTGTGAAAGGCTTCTGCTGCACTCTCCGCCAGAGGGATCGCATGGTTTAAAGCCTTTGTCTCCTGCTCCGTCAGATGAGCCTTTACAAACAACTGAATACAAACTGCACTTGCCAGGGAAAAGAAAAAAATGACAAGTATCAGTTCCAGCAGAAACAGGCTGGATCTGTGTCTTCTATTTGACATGGCCGTCTTCCTTTCGGAAATCATCGATCAGGTTTCGCAAAACGATGGAACTCTAGGACTCCGCCGATTTGAGGTGAAGCAGCAGGGAAATTGCATCCTCCCCCTCGCCGACCGTGGAAATTTCCAAAAGTCCCTCTGCCTTTTCTGATACGGAAAAATCCTCTACCTCCAAAAGCTTCTGCCCAGCCTCCGCATCAAATGGCAGCTCTGTCCTGGTAAACAGCTCCCTGAGGTATCCTTCATGCTCGTAAATATAAAGGGTGTAGCTCCCGTCCGCATCCTCTGTCGTGATTTTTAACATATCGTCGGAGGCGGAAACACCGGCGCCCGCATCGTTCTGTCTCACCTTTTCCGCCACGTAAGCCAGAGCTGTCCGTCCCTCGAAATTCTGTTCCATAGATGAGACGCTGTTTTCATAGACACCGGCTCCGATAATCACCAGACTGAACGCCGATATAGCAAATACACAAAACAGCAATAGCGTGAACAGGAAGTCCGTCTTTAATTTCACTTTCCACCTCCATGTTTCACCACAGTCACATCCGGCATCAAATTGGAACCGATGGGCTGGTAGTCGATCCAGTACCGCTCTTCATTCCAAACGAGGCCGTAATGCTCTTTTAAATACTCAATATCCATCGGGTAATATCCTTCCGACGCATAGCAATGGACAATATCCCGGTAAACCGTCTGCTCAAGTCCCTCCATCTCTTTTTCAGCGGTCGTATCTGAGATGGAAACAATCCCCTGAAAGGCAAAAACAAAAATCACGAGAAACAAGATGAGCGGGAGCAAAAAGCCAGGCACGGAATGTGTCTTTCTGTCGCTGAAACGGTTCATATTCTAACCCCTTTCTCAGCCGATTCCGCTCATGATTCCCATAAGCGGCAGCATCACCGACAATAAGATCATCCCCACCAGAATCGACATCACGGCAACCAGCGTCGGTTCCAGGCGGGACACGGTTTTTGCAATCCGGTCATTGGCCTCCTCGGCATACTGCTCTGCCACCCGCTCCATCACTTGATCCAGAGAGCCAGACAGAATCCCCACATTGACCATTCTGGCATGAAGGCCGGAGAACACACCAGTCTCCTTAAATGCCTCCCCCAGTTCCGTTCCCTCCGCCGTCTTTTTGCGGCACACTTCAATCTTCTCCCTGAGCTCTTCACTCTCCGTCAGCTTTCCGGAAAGCTCCAGCCCCTCGTCAGAGTCCAGTCCGCTCTTTAAGGTAATCGCCATGCCGTCGGCAAAGCGGCTGAGAGCCGTAGCTTCATAAATCCGCTTTGTAAAAGGGAGCCGGCGGCCCATGGCGGCCAGATGTCTCCGGCCACTTCCCGTCAGAGAGAGATAGAGCGCCAAGACCACCAAAAGGACGGCGATCACCACAATCGCCAAACTATAGCGCCCAAGCCAGGTTCCAAGATTCATGATACTCCTGGAAATGCCGCTCATCTCTGTTCCCAACTGTTCATAGACCCGGCTAAAAATAGGCATCACTCGAATCACCAACACCAAAATCACAGCCAGCATCATCCCGATCATCACACAAGGGTAGGTCACTGCGCTCTTGATATTTTTCGACAGGGCATCCTGTCTGTCATAGTAGACGGCCAGGGAAGAGAAGACCTCGTCCAGCCTCCCGGACCGTTCTCCGATCTCTGCCAGGTTCAGAAAATATTGGGGGAAAACTCCTGTCTTCACAAGTGCTCCGTGGAGATCACCGCTCAATTCCAGTTCCTCATACACCTCCGCCAGAATCGCCCGTCCTTCTGAATCCTCCAGGCTCTCCTTTAAGATCGAGATCCCCTCCAGAGAGGAAATTCCCGCCCTGAGCATCATCGCCATCTGTTCGCAGAATGTGGCCAGCTCCCGATTCTTCAACGGCTTTTTGGATATCTGTCCCATAAAGTCCCCCTAATAAAGATATTTCACTTGGTAATTGTCACCCTCACTGATAAAGTCCTTGAGCGCAGAACTGCTGGAATTCGCCGCGAAGGTCGGATCCATCAGCTGCCATTCGGAGCCGTCAAACTGAATGATCCCGTTGACCCATCCGACTCCATCGATGTGAGTGCTGATCCAGGCATGGTAAACGTCCCCTGCATATCCAATTTCCAGCCTGGTGGGAATCCGCTGGGTTCGAAGCATAGTCGCCATAACCGCCGCGTAGTCAAAACAGATCCCCGTACCGGAATCCAAAATCTCATCCACCACCGGCACATAGCCGCTCTGGACATTCTTCGCCTTATCCATGTCATAGGTGATGTTTTCTGTGATATAAGTAAAAATCCTCTCAACAGCCTCCAGATCATCCGCCGCCCCCGTAACCAGTTCGGCGCCAAGAGCCACTGTCTTGCTGTCCGGCGAGAAATTCACATATTGATTGGGATAAAGGTAGGGAGAAAATTCATTGTCAATCTTCGCCGACACAGTCTGATTAAACACATTCAGATAATCCCCCTTGGAGGGCCGCTGTTCCCAGACGGAAATCTTATAGTCTCCATCCCCGCCCGTCAGCGGAAAGACTTCGTATCCCTCCCCCTTGGTGTAGGTGTAAGTCACTCCTTCCGGTGTCTCCACCTGAAGCTTGACTTTTTTCCCCTGCCCCAGATATTTTACCATCACATAGCCATCCTCCAAATGAGAGGCATCCATGACAGCCAGTTCCTTCTCATATACTGTCTCTCCGGAGGCCTCCGGAACAAGAACCACCGGCTTGTTGTCTCTCCCTCCGGAAGGTGACTCCTCCGAACTTTTCTCCGGATCTGCTTTTGCAGGTTTCCCGTCCTGCGTATTTCCGCTGCCCGTCTGTTTCTTCCCAAGAGTTCCACTGGTTGGCACTCCCTCCTCCATCACGCCGGCGGTAGCAGATTCTTTTGTCTGGTCGGAAGAGCTGCCGCAGCCTCCGAGAACCAAACTCACGCTGAGAAGCAGAGTCATCAACACTGAAATTCGTTTTTGAACCATGTCATCCCCTCAATCCCGTTATAATTTTTTGGAAAGCATATCCGGATTGGACGCATAGCGAAGCGCCGTGTCCGTGGTGATGCTCCCCTCCTTATAAAGCTTCAAAAGACTGGAATCCATGGAGAACATCTCCCCGCCGCCGGCCGTGTACACGGCCCCGTCAATCTGATGGAATTTGCTCTCCCGTATCATGTTCCGGATGGCCGGATTCACCGTCATCCGCTCAAAAGCCGGCGCCAGACGGCCGTCCACCGTCGGCACCAATTGCTGAGACACCACCGAGCGGAGCACGGAAGAAAGCTGCACCGCAATCTGTCTCTGCTGCTCCGGGGGGAACACGTCAATGATCCGGTCTATGGTGTTGGCCGCCCCGATGGTATGTAACGTGGACAAGACCAGGTGGCCCGTCTCCGCCGCCGTCATGGCTACCTGGATGGTCTCGTAATCCCTCATTTCCCCGAGGAGTATGGCGTCCGGGCTCTGCCTGAGGGCCGCCCTGAGGGCGGACAGGTAGCTCCCCGTGTCCAACCCCACCTCCCTCTGGCTCACAATGCTCTTTTTATGGGAGTGGAGGAACTCCAGCGGATCCTCCAGGGTGATGATGTGCCCCTCCCTGGTCTCGTTGATCCGGTCAATGATGCAGGCCAGGGTCGTGGACTTTCCGCTCCCGGCAGGTCCCGTCACCAGCACCATGCCCTTGGTATAATCCGACAGGGCCAGAATCTCCGGCCCAACCCCGATCTCCTCCGGCCTTGGCAGATCAAAGGTAATCACCCGCACCACCGCCGCCAGGCTGCCCCTCTGCCGGTACACGCTCACCCGGAACCGGGACACCCCCCGAATCGCAAAGGAAAAGTCATCGTCCCCGGATTCCGTCAGATGCTTCATGTCCCGATGGCCTTCCAGCTCATAAATCTTCTCGATAAACTCCTTCGCATCCGCCGGAAGCACCTTCGCATCCGTGATCTCCCGCAGGACTCCGTTCACCTTTATGGATATGGGGCGCCCCACCACGATAAAAATATCCGACGCCCCCTGTTTCGTCGCTTCCGTCAGGCATTCAATGACATCCATAACCGTTTCCCATCCTAATTCTTAGTCTTCTGCTCTTCCCGGATTTCCGGACGGACAGGGAAAACGTTCTTCCCCGCACAAGCTTCATATGCTATTATATACAACAAAGAAAAAACTGTCAATTTTCTCCCGAAATTCTTTTTTAAAAGCACTCCGGCCTTTGCGGTTTCCCGCAAAGGCCGGAGCAAGCTATGACTCCCTTTTGATCAAAACCACCGCCACGTCATTGACATTGGTGCCGGTGGCCCCGGTTTTCAGTAACCCGCCGACCGCATCCAACGCATGATAGGCGTCATTTTCCCGCAGCGCCCGGTAAATGTCCACGCCCAATTCCGCAAGCTTCCCCTTCGTCTCTCCGTCCACGAAGCCGCCGGCCGCATCCGTCGGCCCGTCCGTGCCGTCGCTGCCCACGCTGAAGACCGCCGTGTCCGCAAGGCCCGCAATCCCCTCCGCCGCCGCCAGAGAAAGCTCCTGGTTCCGCCCTCCAAGCCCCGTTCCCGTCAGATGGACGACGGTCTCTCCCCCCGCCAGAAACGCCAGGCTTTTCCCGCTGTCCTGGTGGCTCTTTGCCACGGAAGCCAGGAAAGAACCCGCCTCCCTGGCCTCGCAGCACAGCCCGTCTGTCAGAAACACCGGTTCATAGCCCAGCCGCCTGCAGCTTTCCGCCGCCGCCATGCAGAGATCTCTCACGCTTCCCGTGACCACGGTCTCCGTATTGTCCAGCGTCTTCGGCGTCTCCACGTCCAGAAGCGACGACGCCCCGGCGCTCAGGTGCAGCCGGTACTTTTCCGCAACTGCGCGGGCCTGCCCGCTGGTGGAAGTGTCCGGCACGGTGGGCCCGGAGGCGATCATGTCCAGCGGGTCCCCCAGAATGTCGCTGAGAACGATGCTGTAAACCTGAGCCGGCTCACACAGTTTGGCGAATTTTCCCCCTTTCACTGCAGACAGCCGCTTGCGGATGGTATTGATCTCCACGATGTCCGCCCCGCAGGCCAGAAGCTCTTCCGTGATATCCGCCAGTTCCCTCCCGGAAATCAGCGGCTTCTCAAACAGCGCCGAGCCCCCGCCGGACAACAGGAACAAAAGGGTATCCCCCTCCCCGAGACCGGCCGCCAGCTCCATGGCGGCCTCCGTGGCCGCAAAAGAATTGTCGTCCGGAACCGGATGTCCCGCCTCGAAACACCGCATGCGGGGAATCTCCCCCTTGACATGGTGATATTTCGTCACGACGATCCCCGCCGCAATCCGCTCCCCCAAAATCCCGGAAGCCGCCTTCGCCATCTGCCAGGCCGCCTTTCCCGCCGCCACCACGTAAAGCCCTCCGCTTCCAAACTCCCGCTTCGCAAGCGCCCTGGCGACAGCCTCGTCCGGAAGCACCTGCTCAATCGCCTCCCTCACAATCCGTTCGGCATCTGCTCTCAAATTCATCCCTCTCCATCCTTCCTCTCGATCTCCAGCTCGTAAATTTTCATGAGGACATAAAGATACGCCATGTCCGAAACCTGCTGCGGGACATATCCCGTCCTTTCCGCCAGCCGGTTCAAGCGATACTGAAGCGTGTTCTTGTGGATCCCAAGCTGCTCCGACACCTTGTTAATGGAACCGTTGTCTCTGGCGTAAAGGCGCAGCATTTCCATAGTCCGGGCCAGCTCGCCCTCCGAATACCCATGAAAGGCCTTCCGGAACAACCGCACCATCTCCTCCCTGGGCGCAAGCTGCAAAAGCATCTCCATGGGCCGCTCCTCCATGCTGCATATCTCGTTCTCCTTCGTCTGCCCGGAAAGCCTGCACATGATCTTGGCGTCCTGCAGGGACCGTCGGATCTGCTCCGCCTCCGTGACCCCCCGCCCCACCCCCGCCTGAAAAGAATACGGGAACTCTTCCCTGAGCTTTCCCACGATCCCCACATGGCCGCAAGCGCCTTCTCCGTCTCCCTTTCCTGGAAGAGCAAAATGATTTCCGGACCGACGCAGATGGATAAAATCTTCCCTTCCCGCTCCTTCAGGCACTCCTGGATGCAGGACAGGAGCATTTCCGTCTGCGGTTCCCGCTCTTTCAGTTCCTCCACCAGGACTACCCCCACGATCCAGGGCTGAAAAATGGGAATGTCAAGCACCTTCCCCCGCTCCTCAAAAGCCCTGGAAATCACGATGCTTTTGTCAAACAGCCACTCATACAGAAAATGATACCGAAGCTGCGCCAGATAAGAATCCTTCTGATCCTTTCTGGCCTCTGTAATATGGAACTGCAAAAGCTCCCGCACCAGCTTCGCAATCAGCTTCACCTCCGAAGGCTTTCCGGTGATCCCGATCATCCCCACCCGCACCCCCTCGATGCAGATGGGAAAATTCACGCCGTGAAGGACTCCCGGAACGTCGTTGGTATGTTCAATGATGAGCTGGTCCTCCTCACTCTCCAAAAGCATTCTGGCCGCATTGTGATACTTGCCGATCCGATGCTTCTTCGGAGAAGCCACGATCATCCCCCCGGCGTTGACGATGTTGATGTCCGTCCAGATGAGAGGAGTGATCTTATCCACGATCGGCTGCATGTTTTCCGTGTTGATCCAGGAAGAAAGATTCCATTTAAAAGCAAAGTCCTGATCCATCTATCGTTTATAGGCACCTGTCCGAATGGTCTTCACCGGACGGAAGATTTCCTTATTATATTTATCCGCCAGCCGGTTCAAGACTCCGGAAATCTCCTCCGCCGCAAAGTTCTGGATATACGCAATGGGTCCTTCCATATTATACCCTAAAATCATGGCCGTGTCACATTCTTCCAGAGTGCACACTCCTTCCTCATAAAGCTTGCACGCCTCGTTGGCCTGGATGAAATTGGGAATTTTCGGATCGTACCGGCCCGTATAAAGGCTTTCATCCAGTTCAGGCCTCCCCGCCTCCGGCCAGAGATAATACCCCCGCCCCGTCTTTTTTCCCAGATGTCCCTCCGCCATCAGCTTCCTCGCCGTCTCCGAAGGCCCATACTCCGGCGAAAGATGCTCGTGATAGTAATCCTGGCAGGCCGAGGTCACGTCCACCCCCGTGTAGTCCGCCAGTTCCATGGGCCCCATTTTCTGCCCGGCCCTCATCATGGACAGGTCGATATCAGCCGGAGAAATTCCCTCCCGGTCTATACAGAGCCCGTTGTAGACCACCACCGGTGCGACGATCCGGTTGGCGATAAATCCCGGCCGGTCCTTTTTGGCAAGAACCGCCGTCTTTCCAACCTGTTTCGCGTAAGCACAGGCAAAAGCCGCCGTCTCCTCGGAAGTCCTGTCACCGCAGATCACCTCCACCAGCTTCATTAAGACCGCCGGGTTAAAATAATGGATCCCCACCATGTTCTCCGGCTTCTCCACATATTCCGCCAGCATGGTAATGCTCATGGTGGAGGAATTCGTCGCAATCACCCCATCGCCGCAGGCTTCTGAAATCTGCCGTAAGGTATCCTTCTTGATCTCAAGACTTTCCGGCACGGCCTCCACCACCAGCTCCGCACCTGCCACCGCCTCCGCAATGGAGACAAACCCCCGAACCTGCCCGTTTTTGATCATCTCCGCCCGCCCGGCCTCAAACTTTCCCTTGGACACCAGTTTGTCCAGGCTGGCATAGATCCTGCTTATGCCCCGCTCCACAAACTCCTTCTTGATGTCACAAAGGCGCACCTGATACCCGGCCATCAGGGCCACCTGGGCGATCCCGTGCCCCATGTCACCCGCACCGATCACCGCAACCGTTTTCAAATCCTGTAACCTCATCGTTTCAAACTCCTTTATCCTCCAAAATCAACCCTGCACATAAAAAGCGGCTTGAGGGAAAGAGAAATTTTCCCTTTCCCCGGAAGCCCTCTTCCTTCTCTAACACTTTGTAAAATACATGGAAATTCCCTGGCCGCCGCCGATGCACATGCTGATCATGGCGTCCTTTTTCTCCGTGCGCATCAGTTCGTAGAGCACCTTCACCGTCAGAATGCAGCCGGTTGCGCCGATGGGATGGCCGATGGAAATGCCGCCGCCGTAAATATTCACCTTGTCCGGGTCAAGCCCCAGATCCCTTCTCACCGCAAACGCCTGGCTTGCGAAGGCCTCGTTGATTTCAAACATGTCGATGGACTTTAAATCCACGCCGACCTTCTTCGCCAGCTTTTCACTGGAAAGCTTCGGCGCATATCCCATGATCTCCGCCTCGATTCCGGCCACCGCATAGCCCTCAATCCGAAGCTTTCCCGAGACCCCGAGCTCCTTTGCCTTCTCCTCGGACATGACGACCACCGCCGCCGCACCGTCGTTCAAACTGGAGGAATTCCCGGCGGTGACAGAACCGTCCCTTACAAACGCCGGACGGAGCTTGGCAAGCTTCTCCATGGTGAGCCCGTCCCTGGGGCCCTCGTCCGTATCAAAAACCGTGACATTTCCCTTTCTGTCCTTCAGTTCCACCGGAAGAATCTCGTCTGCGAATTTTCCGCTTTTTACGGCCTCCACCGCCCGTCTGTGGCTCTCCAGCGCAAAGGCGTCCTGCTCCTTGCGGCTCACGCCAAACCGGTTCGCTACGTTCTCCGCCGTGGTCCCGTTATGGGAATTGTTAAGGGGCCAGGTCAGGATGTCGATGACGCCGTCCTCAAAGCTCTTGTGCCCCATCCTGGCGCCCCAACGGGCGTCCTTCACATAGTAAGGAAGTCCACTGATATTCTCCGCTCCGGCGGCCACCACCACGTCGGCATAGCCGGTCTGGATCTCCATCACGGCGTCCGCAATGGCCTGGAGCCCCGAACCACACTGCCGGTTCACCGAATAGGCCGTCGTCTCCTTCGGCAGACCGGCCGCCAGGCTGATGGCCCTCGCCACGAAGCCACACTCCGCAATCTGGCCCACCTGCCCGACGATCACCTCGTCCACCTCCTCCGGAGCGATACCCGCCCGTTTTACCGCCTCCTTGACCACCATCGCCCCCATGTCGATGGCACTCACCGTTTTCAGACTTCCCCCGTAAGATCCCACCGGAAGGCGTACTCCCGACACGATCACCACATTTTTAAAATCACCCATGATTTTTCGACCTTTCCTTTCTTTTTTCATTTACTAAGCGATTGCGAAACGTGGAATTGTCGAGTGGATTCTGACAATTGATCCATCCAAAGCCTGCTGCGCCAACCATTCCAACGAGCCCATAAGCGCAGAAACCGATCGGGCAGGGGCCCTCC
>CAJUOF010000129.1 GCA_910587905.1 uncultured Lachnospiraceae bacterium | reverse complement strand
CTTCACCACGATGAATTCCTCGTCGTCCAGCTTCACTTCCGTGCCTGCGTACTTGGAGTAGATCACCGCATCGCCTACCGCTACTTCCATCTTCACCTCATCGGTGCCGGGGCCTACCGCTACCACTTCCGCCTGCTGGGGCTTCTCTTTGGCCGTGCCGGGAAGAACAATTCCGGACTTGGTGGTCTCTTCTGCTTCAACCTGTTTTAATACGACTCTGTCGCCTAAAGGTACTAACTTCATTTCTATTCCTCCTGTTTGATTATTAGCACTCACTCTAAACGAGTGCTAACTGACTGTTGTTATATTACATAATTTAAATTCAAAATGCAACGTCGTCCTGCCCTCTGTTTTTCCGTGTTTTGCTATCTTATCTCTTATTTTCCCCGTTTTTCTCATGATTATTTGTTTTTTCTATATTTTTTCAAATTTGTGCAATTATCCCTTTTCATATTTCCTAAAAAGGATTACAATAGCAGTATGCAATTTTTCTGTAGGCGATTGCGAAACTCAAAAACCTGTCGAATATTCTGACAATATTTCTGGGAAAAGCCCTTTGCGCCGTGGAGGCAAGACCAGGGAAGGCGGGAGGGACTCTTTCCCGAGTGCCCTCTGCGGTTCTGGGCTTGCTGGAACGCTTGGCGCAGCAGGCTCCCGCCGGACATATTGGCAGAATATTCTCGTAAATTTATATTTCGTAATTGCCTAAATTTTTCTGTAGAGAAAGGAGTTTTCAATATGTGTAAGGGAAAAGGACTTTTTAAGAAGCTTTTGGCCGTGACCGCCGTCGCAGGGGCCGCCGCCCTCCTGATCACCAAGGTTAAGAAAAACAGCTGCAAGGAATGTGCGGAGGATGACTCCGACGACAGCGAGAACTGTTTTGATGGAGAAACGGATACCTCCACTAGAAATTATGTTCCCCTCTCTCACGGTGAAGAAGAGGCTTCTGAGGAAGAAGCGGTTCCGGAGGAAACCCTTCCGGAGGAGCCGGTTTCTGAAGAACCTGCACCGGACAAGACTGCCGCTGAGGATCCCTCTGCCAAAAAGGACGCTCCGTCCGCAGATGAGATCGCAGCAAAATTAGAACAGGCCGTCGCAGAGACCGAGGCCAGATATGAGGAGGCCGTCAAAGAGGCAAAAGCATCTGAGAGCAAATAACATCTGTTTTATACGGACAGGGCGGCCGCGAGAAGTGCGGCCCCCTGTTCAATCTCATCTCTCGTGAGACTGGCATATCCGAGAAGCACCGTTCCTTCCCCCTCGTCTCGCCCCAAGTTCCCGATATCAAACTCTGAAAGGCCGTAGATACGCACACCGGCCTCTTTTGCCGCACGAACCAGCTCCTGTTCCGTCCGGCCTTTCTTGCTGTGCAGAAGAAGATGGATCCCCGCATGCTCTCCGCTGACTGTAAATACATCGGAAAGAGGGGATAGGGCTGCAAGAAGCGCATCGTGCTTGGCCCTGTAAATTCCGCGCATCCTGTTCAGATGCCGTTCATAGTGGCCTTCGTCGATAAACCTGGCCAAAATCCTCTGATCGATCCTGGACACGGTGGAGGCATAAAAGCTGCAAGTCGTTTCGTATCGCTCAAGAAGCGGTTCCGGAAGCATCAGATAGCTGACTCGGATAGCCGGAGCCACTGCTCTGGAAAAGCTCCCCAGATAGATGACTCTCCCCTTGGTGTCAGCACTTTGCAGAGACGGGATCGGCTTTCCCCGATAGCGAAATTCACTGTCATAGTCATCTTCAATGAGATACCGTCCGTTCTCCTCTGCCGCCCAAGAGAGAAGCTCCATGCGCCGTCTGATGGGCATGACAATCCCTGTGGGAAACTGATGGGATGGCATCACGTAGGCAATCTTCGCCCCGGATGCGGCAAGAGCCTCCCGCTCCATCCCATTTCCATCCATTTTTATCGGAATCACCTGATGCCCCAGACGCTCAAACGTAAGAAACGCCTGCCGATAGGTGGGTGTTTCCATGGCGATGACCTGGTTACCTAAAAGCTGGTGCAGCAGCATCAGAAGATATTCATTCCCCGCCCCCACAATCAACTGTCCGGGCTCACAGTTTACTCCTCTGGCGCCATAAAGATAATCACAGATGGCGAGACGAAGTGCCATATCCCCCTTACTCTCTCCCGCGGAAAAGAGTCCTCGGTTGTCATCCCCTAAACTCTCCCTGGAAAGTCTCCGCCAGAGCGTATAAGGAAACTTCTCAAGATCAATGCCTCTCAAAGAAAAATCTACCAGATAACGGGGAGCTTCCGTCCCCTCCTGCTTCTCCCGCCGTTTTTGCTTCTGCTCCACACGAAGCAGCGTTTCCAGCCTGGCGGTAAAATACCCACGGCAAGGCTCCGACTCCAAATATCCTTCCGCCACAAGCTGGTCATAGGCAAGCTGGGTGGTACTCCTGCTGACTCCCAGATGTTCCGCGAGCTTTCTGGTGGAAGGAAGCTTGGTTCCGGCAGGAAGCCTCCCCTCCTTCATCTGGACTTTGATATATTCATAAATCTGCTGATACAAGGGCTCCGCCTCGTGAAAAGGAATCGTCAGTTCATACATACGTCATCGAACCATCTATTTCGCATCGATCTTGAAGGAACTCTTTAAGGAAACAATCCGGTTAAACACCAGGTTCCCCGGCCTCGAGTCTTTGCAGTCCACACAGAAATACCCGTTTCTCACAAACTGAAAGCGTTCCGGCGCAGACACCTCGGCCAGGTTTGGTTCCAAATAGCAGTCCTTTAACACCACCAGAGAATTGGGATTTAAGTTCAGGCTCCCGTCCTCGTTATAGACCCCCTTCTCCTCGTCCACAATGTTCTCATACAGACGCACCTCGGCCTTCACCCCATGGCGGGCCGAAACCCAATGAATGGTTCCCTTGACCTTCCTCCCGGTAAATCCGTTTCCGCTTCTGGTCTCCGGGTCATAGGTGCAGTGGACTTCTGTCACGTTCCCCTCCGTATCCTTCACCACATCGGTGCAGGTGACAAAATACCCGTTCATCAGACGCACCTCATTGCCGGGATACAGGCGGAAATACTTCTTCACGGGAACTTCCATAAAGTCCTCCCGTTCAATATAGAGTTCTTTGCAGAAAGGCACGGTGCGGACACCGAGCTCCGGGTTCTCCTGATTATTTGCCACTTCCATGTACTCCACCTGATCCTCCGGATAATTGTCAATGACCAGCTTGAGAGGGCGGAGCACCGCCATCATTCTGGGCCTCTTGAGCTTCAGATCCTCCCGGATGCAGTACTCCAGCATCGGCATCTCACAGGTACTATTGCTCTTGGAAACTCCGGCCAGCTCCACAAATTTCTGAATGGACTCCGGCGTATAGCCGCGGCGTCTCAAACCGCTGATAGACACTAACCTGGGATCGTCCCAGCCGTCCACGATTCCCTCCTCCACCAGCTTTTTGATATACCGCTTGCCGGTCACCACGTTTTTCAGGTACAGCTTCGCAAACTCGATCTGCTTGGGCGGATGGTCAAACTCACACTCCTGCACCACCCAGTTGTAGAGGGGCCTGTGGTCCTCAAATTCCAAAGTACAGATGGAATGGGTCACATGCTCCACCGCGTCCTCGATGGGGTGGGCGAAATCGTACATGGGATAAATGCACCAGGTATCCCCCGTATTGTGATGGTTCATGTGGGCCACTCGGTAAATGACCGGATCCCAGATCGGAAGAGCGTCGTGTAGGGAAAGAGTGTAGATCTCGG
>CAJUOF010000128.1 GCA_910587905.1 uncultured Lachnospiraceae bacterium | reverse complement strand
TCCCGTTTACTGTTGTTAGGTTGGTCTTTCCGGTCCCATGACCTTCCGGACCTGTTCTCTGAAACTTCTTTTTAAAGAAACTTCAGGGGTTGGAATATACTGTTCAGTTATCAAAGTTCGTTGTTTTTGTTCTCGTTGTTGTTTTCAGCGACAACTTCTATAGTCTAGCACAGTTGTCATTTTCTGTCAACAACTTTTTTAAATTTTTTCCACGTTTTTCTGCGCTTATTTTTGCGTTTCTTTCCGTGGGTTTTTAATATAGCACACCAAAATATGGTTTGTCAAGGACAATTTTCTTGATTTTCCGTATTTTTGCATTTCTTTCTTTTTTTCATACAGAATCGAGCTGTTCTGTGTAATCGTGGAGGATCATCCGCCCCGCCCGAGACCGGTATCCGATCCGACCACGGGCAGGCGGTTTCTTGTCCTCCTTAGCCGAGGTAAGCTCTCACCACTGCGTCTGAATGTAGAAGATTGTCTGCGGTATCTTCCGTGACGATCCGCCCTGACTCGATCACATATCCCCGGTCTGCGGCTTTAAGTGCCATCCTCGCATTCTGTTCCACCAAAATGATCGTCACTCCCATTTCACGGATCCGCCCAAACAGCTTAAAAATATCTGCGATCACCAGCGGCGCAAGTCCCAGGGATGGCTCGTCAAGCATCATGATTTTCGGATGGGCCATCAGGGCCCTCCCCACCGCCAGCATCTGCTGTTCGCCGCCGGAGAGGGTCCCGCCCATCTGGTGGATTCGCTCTTTTAAGATGGGAAAGAGGCCAAACACGGTCTCCAACTCTTTTTCGTTCTCTGCCGCTGTCTCGTAGTAGCCCCCCAGCAAAAGATTGTCCTTCACCGTGAAACCAGGAAAAATGTGGCGGCCCTCCGGCGCCAGGATCATACCGTCCTTCACGATCTGGCGAGTTTCTTTCTTCGTGATATCTTCGCCACGGTAAACCACCGTCCCCGCAGCTTTCGGCACAATCCCCATGATGGAATTCATAAGCGTCGACTTCCCGGCTCCGTTAGCCCCGATCAGGGTGATGATCTCCCCCTCCTCCACTGTGAGGGACACGCCCCTGAGAGCCTGAATGCCGCCATAATGTACGCTTAAGTCTTTGACAGAAAGGATGCTCATTCCTCTTCCTCCTTTCCGAGGTAGGCATTGATGACCTCCGGATCCGTCTTGACCTCCTCCGGAGTTCCGTCTGCGATCAGCTCGCCGTGGTTCAACACGTACAGCCGGTCGCAGAGATTCATGACAAATTTCATGTCGTGCTCGATCAGGATGATGGTGTAGCCGGAATCCCGCAGTCCGCTCACAGTTTTTAAAAGCTCCGCCGTCTCCTGGTCGTTCATTCCGGCCGCCGGCTCGTCGAGAAGCAGGATCGTCGCATCCGTGGCCATGGCCCGAGCGATCTCCAGCCTCCTTTGCTCGCCATAAGGAAGGCTCCCCGGAGCGTCATATTTGTAATCCAAAAGGTTCAGAGTTTCCAGGATCTGCAATGCCTTCTTTTCCTGCGCCCGCTCTTCCCGCCGTTTCCTGGGTGTATGGAGCAAGTTGTCAAACACATTGCATTTGGAACGGCAGCACATGCCCATCTTGACGTTGTCCAAAACCGTCATCTGCTTAAACAGGCGAATGTTCTGGAAGGTTCTGGCAAAGCCCAGCCTGGTGATCTCGTACCGCTTTAAGCCGCCGATTTGTTTCCCGTTTAGGACCACCTGGCCGGATGTGGGGCGGTAGACGCCGGTAATGACGTTGAACAGGGTCGTCTTTCCGGCTCCGTTGGGCCCGATCACACCAACGATCTCCCCCAGGTTCACCTCCATGTTCACATCATTTAACGCCGTCAGACCACCGAATTTCTGAGTGAGATTTGTTACTACAAGATTGGCACTCATTTCCCGTCACCTCCTCCCTTTGCGCTCGCCAAAGTTTTTTTTCGTCTCTCCAGAGTCTTTTTCTTCACAAGCCCCAGATCCAGATTGCCCAAAAGTCCGCCCGGCATAAAATTCATCATGATGACCATCAGCGCCCCGTAGATCAAAAGGCGGTACTGGAGCAGGCTTCTCATAAGCTCCGGAAGGATCGTCAGGATGATACAGCCAAGAAAGGTGCCGGGAATGCTCCCCAGGCCACCGAAGATGATCATGACAATGTATTCCTGAGACACGCCGCTGGTGAAACTGGACGGGTGGATGAAGGATACATACTGGGCGTAAAAAGCTCCGACGAACCCGCAGATCAGGGCAGATATGACGAAGTTGACCCGTTTTACATGCACGATATTGATCCCCATGGTCTCCGCGGCCGAGTCGTCGTCCCGGATCGCCTTTAAGGACAAGCCGAAGTTGGAATTGATTAGATTTCTTACCAGCAGGGTCACCACCAGCAGGATGATCAGCGCGATGATGTAATTGGCCCTTCCAGATTTTAATTTGATCCCGAAAAAGGACACGGCCGGAATGTTCATGATGCCCAGGGAACCTCTGGTGAGATCCTGCCAGTTCATTTCCACAATCCTCACGATCTCGCAGAAACCCATAGTCACGATGGACAGGTAATAGCCTTTTAATTTTAAGGTGGGCAGTGCGATCAGCAGACCGAAGATTCCCGCCACGGCCATACCGAAGGCCATTCCCACCAGGGATGGCATCCCAAGCCGCATGACTCCGATGGTCCCGGCGTAAGCCCCGATCCCCCAGAAAGCTGCCGTAGCGAAGGACATCTGCCCCATGTAACCCTGCACCAGGTTCAGGGCCAAGCCCAGGACGATGTTGATCAGGCAGAGGGTTGCGATCCTGAGCAGATACTTGTTGTCCGTCATAAAGGGAAAGGCGATCACCAGAAGGATCAGAACGGCCATGATCGGAATCTGATGCATGGCGACAAATTCCACAAGCCCCGTCCAGGTTTTTTTCAGAACACTGTTTTTCTTCATCTGTGTCTCCCCTCCCCTACATTTTTTCCACATTGTTCTTGCCGAAGAGCCCGGAGGGCTTGACGAGAAGAACGATGATCAGGATCGCAAATGCGATGGCATCGCGGTATCCGGCGCTCACATAACTGGCCCCTATGGATTCCGCCAGACCGACGATCAGGCCGCCGGCCACGGCGCCGGGAAGGGAACCCACACCGCCCAGCACCGCCGCCGCAAAGGTCTTCATTCCCACGATAAAGCTCATATTCGTATCAATGTTCTGATAATAGGAGCCCACCAGTACGCCGGAAATGCAGGCCAGCATGGCGGCCGCCACGAAGGTCAGGGTGATCACCAGGGAAACGTTGATTCCCATCAGCCGGGCACACATCTGGTCCTGGGAGACGGCCAACATGGATTTTCCGATCTTGGTCCGATAGACGACAAAGGACACGGCAATCATCAGCAAGATACAGATCAGGAAGATGATGATCTGGGTCCAGCTTATGATGGTCTTCCCGATGGTGATCTTTCCGAAATTTAGGAAGTTGGGATAGGATTTCGTCTCCGTCCCCACCCATATCTGTATCGCATTTTCAATAAAAGTCCCCACGCCCAGGGTGGAGATCAGGGCCGACATCCTCGGCGCATTCTTTTTGCGGAGCCTTTTAAGACCCACAAAATCCACCAAGTAACCCACCAGGCCCAGCGCAATGACCGCGATCGGGATCGCAAGCGGAGCTTTTGCGCCAAAGGCAGTCATGAGGATATAGACGAAATAGGCGCCCAGCATATATTCCGCTCCGTTTGCGAAATTGATCAGTCTCAGGACTCCGAACACCAGGGAATAGCCGATGGCGACCAGAGCGTAGATGGAGCCGATCGTAAGTCCGTTTATGATCTGTTGGAGAAACATCCGAAACTTCCTCCTTATTGCATCTGATATATGTTTTTATGGTATCTGGTATACTCTCTTTACATTATTATAAAGAATGTCTTCTGCGCTCTTCATGGCGAATTCATAGGTAATGTACCCGTCCTCGATCAGTTCCTCCAGGATACGGGCATATACTTTTTTAAAATTCATGGCGCCAAACCACAGGCCCTCCAAAATCAGCCCCGCATCCGTCCCGAAAAACAGCTTCCTCGTGGGGCAAAGTTCCAAAAGTGCCTTCAGCTTGTCATAGGCAGCGATACCCGCAAAAGGAATGAAGGAAGAGCAGTCACAATATACGTGTTCAAAATGGTTCACCAGCATGCCCAACTCTTCGCAGTAGGGATAGCCGCCGTGGATCAAGACCAGCTTCGTCCCCATGACTCTCGGATCGTTGAGGGCGTCGGTGAGGTTGGCCGGATTCACCCGCACAATATGGCAGTGGGGTGTATCGCCCAGGCCCGTATGTACCTGGAGCGGGATGTTTAACTCTTTACAGATCTCGCAGGCTTTGATAAAAATGAAATCCCGGAACATTTTGTGGTATTCCCAGTTCTCTTTCTTATAAAGGTAGAGGTAATAGCCCTTCCGGAATTCGTCCCTGGAAAGGGGTTTAACGTCCAGCCCCGTGTAATAGGCGACCACCGATTTTAGGGCAATCAGGTTTTTTTCCTTCACGAGGGCCTTGGTTTCCTCCACCAGCCGCCGTTCAAATTCATCGAAGGAAGGCTCTTCAGCTACGATCCTGTTTGCCACCCACTCGATCCGATCAATGTTGTAAATTTCTGCATAGTCCTCGCAGGCATCCCGGTATTCCCTGATCTCCTCGTCCGTCAATTTGTTCTCCGGATTGGTGATCTGGGAGATGGGAAAGCCAAAATCACAGAGGAAGCCCTGAATGTTCTGGCTCTCAAGCAGTCTGTGGGCGTAACCCTGCCGGTCCTCCCTGGCGCATTTATCCCGGAGAGCAAGTACCTCCTCTTCCGCCGCCCCCTCCGGCAGATCAAAAAATCTCTTCAAGGCGTTGATCACCTGCTGATAATAAAAGGTGCTTCTCATATGTTCCGCCGACACCGGGTAAAGGCCGATGCAGAAATTCTCCGCAAATATCTCCGGCTCCCTGCCCAGCACAAACGGATGACAATGGTTGTCGATCACCGGAATCCCTGATAAGTCAATTTTCATCTTTTCCTCCATTCTCCTTCTGTCCCCTGTTTACTGGCCGATATAGCTAAACTGGCCCTCTTCCACCTGGAACCAGAAAAGCTGTTTGTCCGGATGCCTTGTCTCGTCAAAGGTGATCGGACCGCAGGCTCCCGGCCAATCCTTTACCTCTGCAAGCCACTTCGCCACTGCGCCGCCATCGGTCCCCACTTCTTTCATGGCATCCACCAAAAGCATGAATGCGTCATGAGCGTTGGTCGCATATACATCGATGTTCTCCATCTGTGTCTTTTCCTTGAGAAGGTCTTTTAAGGCGAGGAAGGTCTCGTCTGTCGTTTCCGGATAGAGGAAGTTGCATACCTTCATGCCTTCCGCCGACGCTCCGGCCGCCTCCAGGAAGGAATCGGTGTAGCACATGGAACAGGCGTACTTCTGGACATTCCCCATTTCAAGCTGTTCCATCTGGGTACAGATCATGGCCGCATCCGCATAGGAAGGCTCGATATAGACGGCCTCTGCCCCTGCCTCTTTGATCTTGGACAGAAGAGGCGTAAAGTCGGACGTCTGTCCGGAAATGTACTGTTCCATATCCACGATTTCAAGGCCCGCTCCTTTGACGTCGGATTCCCACCGCTCGATGATGTTGAGGCCGTAGTCGTCGTTGGCATAGATCGCCGCAACTTTTTTATAACCATCCTCGACCATCTGCCGTGCGATCACCCCTCCCTCAAATGGCGCAAGACTGGCAATCCCGAAAATGTGTTCGCCGGTTGGCGTGATGTCCACATGGGACGCCTGAGGCGTGATCATGGGCAGTCCTGCTTCCTCGAAGACAGGAGCGGCGGCCAGGGTCGGCGAGGAAGTCTGACTTCCGATCACCGCAACGATCTCGGGATCGGACACGATCAGGTTCGCCACATTCAAAGCTTCCTTCGGATCGTTTTTATCGTCAAATACCTCTACCACAACCTCTCTTCCATTGATCCCGCCTTCTGCGTTTACCTTCTCGCAAAGGGCGTTGATGGTCGCCTGATAAGTCAGTCCATACTGGGCATTGTTTCCCGTAAGGGGCCCGTAAAGGGCGATCTTGACCGGATCCGAAGAATTTTCTCCCCCAGCGGCCGTCTCGGCAACGCCCTCAGGTGACGCCTTCGTTTCCGCTTTCGTCTCGGCTTTCGTTTCTGTCTTGCCTTCGCCCCCACATCCTGCCACGGCGGACAAAAGCAGTGCCAAGCCGGAAATCATGCATGCAATTCGTCTGAACTTCTTCATTTCTTTCCCTCCTGTAAATCATAGCTCGTCTACGGGTTTCGTGTGTAACATTTTGCGGTTTTTATGTAACCGTTTACATAATTATATCTTTACATTTCATTATTGTAAATTGATATTTTTCACAATATTCTTTGCAATCCTTTATATAATTTGCACAAATACAAATTATTATTCATTTCAATCTTGTTTTATTGGGGAAAACCAAATATAATCAAAAATGTAACGTTACACTTTTTCGATTTCGGAGGTGCCTTATCAAAAAGAACTTAACCATCAAAGATGTGGCCGCAGAAGCAGGTGTTTCGGTCGCCACGGTCTCTCGAGTCATAAACTCCAGCGGCCCGGTGCGGCCCGACACGGCCAGAATCGTACAGGCGGCCATCGACAAACTGGAATATTCCCCCAACAGCATCGCAAGCAGCCTGAAAACGGAGCGCTCCCACATCATCGGCTACGTGGTCACGGACATTCGAAACACCGTGTTCACTTTTCTGATGGCCGCCATCCAGGGTGTCCTCTGGGAATACAACTATTCGATGATGCTTTTTGCCACCAACGGCGATCCCGCAAAGGAAGCCGCCATCCTTCGTTTTATCTCCATGCAGAAGATCGACGGCGCCATCTTAAATTCCTGCACCAACACCCAGGCTATTTTGAGACTCAGCAAAAAGATTCCCGTCGTGCTCTCCGGCAACGACATTTCCGACCCGAATTTCGTCGGAGACTTCGTGGACAGCGACAACCATGCGGCCGCCTACATGCTCACCTCCCATTTGATCGCCAACGGCCACCGGAGAATCGGGATCATCAACGGCCCCTACAACCTGGACGTTTCCACGGAACGTTTTCGAGGCTACCAGGCAGCCATGTCGGCCATCGGGATCCATATGAATGAGTCGAGCCCCCTGGTCTGCGAGAGCGCTTTCGACATTTCCAGCGGTTACGCGGCCGCGGACTCCATGCTCCGCTTAGACGCTGCCCGGCGCCCCACTGCCCTCGTGGTCGCCAATAACGAACTGATGAAAGGCGTCCTGACATACTGCAACGACCATAACATGCGCATTCCGGATGAAATTTCCGTGGTCACCATCGGCAACCGGCACGAGCTGGACCATCTGTATCTCTCCCCCACTTATATGGAGACGAACCTGGAGGAAATGGGAGACCGGCTGGCAAGACTGATCGTGGAGCGAATCGAGACAGAAACAAAGCTTCCCAAACGCACCTTCCGCCTTCCCGCCTTCTTCCACGACGGGAACACGGTCAAAGAGCTCCATGCGCCGGCGCCATAGACTCAAGGATTCCTTTACATTTCTTCCTGTGCCTGTTATGATAGTCCTATAATGAATACGAATAAGGAGTTTTTATCATGAAAAAAGTACCTGTCAAGAAAGCGGTGATTCCGGCGGCCGGACTGGGCACCCGTTTCCTTCCTGCCACCAAGGCCATTCCCAAGGAGATGCTTCCCATCGTGGACATCCCCACGGTCCAGTACATCGTGGAGGAAGCGGTGCAGAGCGGGATCGAGGAGATTCTGATCATCACCAATTCCAACAAACACTGCATGGAGAATCATTTTGACAAGAATTATGAGTTGGAGGCCAGGCTTCTGGAGTCCGGTAAACAGGCGGAAGTCGATCTGATTGACCGGATCGCCGGACTCGCCAATATTTATTATGTGCGCCAGAAGGAGCCGAAAGGGCTGGGACATGCGATCCTCTGCGCCAAGTCCTTTATCGGGAACGAGCCTTTTGCCGTTCTCCTCGGCGACGACGTGGTCATCAACGAGGGGGGGAAACCGGCTCTGAAACAGCTCATTGACGCCTACGAAAAGATGGGAGCTTCCGTGGTCGGAGTTCAGCAGGTGGAGGACAGCCAGGTCCACAAATACGGCATCGTCGCTCCCTCCATCCACCAATTTGCCGAGGAATCCCGGCTGAAAAAGCTCTATGACATGGTTGAGAAGCCGAACCTGAAGGATGCCCCCAGCAATCTGGCCGTCCTCGGCCGCTATGTCCTGAAACCGGAGATCTTTGACTACCTGGAAACCCAGGGGGTGGGAGCAGGCGGGGAGATCCAGCTTACAGACGCCATCAAACGGCTCATGTACGCCCAGACGGTCTATTCCTACGACTTTGAGGGACACCGCTATGATGTGGGGGATAAGTTCGGATTCATTCAGGCCACCTTAGACTTCGCACTTTCCAGAGAGGATCTGCACGATTCGGTCGCGGCCTATGTGAAAGAACTGGCGGCAACTTTATAAAAAGGTTATTAAGAAGGAGTTTTTATGATCTACCTGCTTTTTGCCCTGTGCATTTTAGGCTTGGATCTTTTTGTCAAAAAACGAGTGGAGACTCTGGAGGATGCTGCTTTTCCCCTTGTACTTGCGGGCGGCTTCACCCTGGAAAAGCACCACAATTACGGATTTGTCCTCAACCGCTTTGACCGTCATCCAAAGTTGGTTCGATTCATCTGCCTTCTGATCTTCCTCCCGCTTTTTTTCTGGTCTCTGCGAGTATTTTTGAAAAAAGAGCCTTCCGCTCCCGGAAAAGCGCTTGGAAGGTTTGGGGCCGCCTGCCTCGTCGGAGGGGCGGCCTCCAACCTGTATGATCGCTTTTTCCGCGGCTATGTGGTGGATTATCTGCGGGTTCCCGATCGATTTCGCTGCATGAAAAAAATCCGCCATGTCATTTTCAACATCGCGGATTTCTTTATCTTTCTCGGCGGAATATGCACCGCCATATATGGACTCTTCACGGAATGATGGATTCTTACCAAAAATAACCCGTATTTATATTGATCTTGTTAAATGATATATTTTTCCTGTCGGTATTTGTTCATCATATCTTTGAAAATTTCGCCGTTGGTGGGCGGAGTATAGGTGATGGCATTGGCGCCTGCGTCGATGGTCCGCCGGATGCTCTCCTCTGTATTCCCCCCGGTGGCGATAATCGGCACTTCCGGAAACTCTCTTCTGATTTTCTCCACAATCTCCGGCGTCTTGTCTGCTCCCGACACGTTTAAGATGGAGGCGCCGCTGTCCAGCCGCTTTCCGATATCTGTCTTTTCCGACACTACCGTGATCACAATGGGGACTTCCACCTTTTTTCTCAAATATTCCAGGGTTTCGTTGGGCGTCGGCGCATTGACCACAACTCCATGGGCTCCCTGGAACTCGGCATCCTCCGCCAGGCTGGTCACCCGTTTTCCCGTGGTCGTCCCTCCGCCTACCCCGCAAAAAACCGGAAGGTCCGAAGAGGTAATCAGTGCGTGGGTGATAATGGGCTGAGGGGTAAACGGATACACGGCCATCACTGCGTTGGCATTGCAATTTCTGATGATCGCGATATCTGTCGTAAAAACCAACGATTTGATCAGCTTCCCAAAAATACGGATCCCGCTGGCCTCCTCAATAATCTCCGGCAAAAGCACCATATGGCTCCTGAGATGTCCCTCAATCACCGGCACAAATTTCTTCTCTCCCATAGGCAAATCCTCCTTATCCCCGATGAAAGCTCCGGCCATTCCCCGGCCGGATCAAATAAAATTTTACTCAATTTCAATTCATTTGATCTTATTATCATACACTTTTTTGCCAGATATGGCAAGCTTTTCTTTCGGGCCTCCTGGCCCATATTCTCCATCCAACATTTCTTAAGAAAAAAGCCTGAATCCATCGACTCAGGCCCTATCATTTTCTCTCACATTTTAAGTTGACAGAAAGCACATCGCTTTCCCATCAATGTCATTGCATCCTCCTAGCCAAAACCTGTCAAGATGATATTTTATATCAATAAATTACAGACACCGTTCCGTTTCTACTGATCGCTCTACAACAATCGGCGTATACCTCAATAAAACTATATCCGCCCCTCATAGCAATACTTCTTGCTTTTTCCAGCCCATTGGGCAATGACTGACCGGTCTTATAATGTTCTATAATTCCCCCCACAATATCCAACGTATGTACTTCATAAGGCTTTCCAAGATGACAGATCGAAACATATCCTAAAAGAATTTTTTCAAGCTCTACTTCTGGAAATTCCTCCTTAATCGTATTGATAATATCATCAACCTTATCTTGATTGCAAACATGTCCACCCGCATCAAGTTTATGAAGCGCTTCCATATATTCCTTTGATCTGGATTTTCTGAGCAGCCGGTCCAGTTTCATTTTATCCATCTGTTGCTGCTCCTGTTGTTGACTATTATGGGTGGTGCTCAATATATTATTTGTCTGGTTTTGTCTCTGTGACAGCTCTCTTAACATTGGTCTTGGCATACCACGTTCCCTCCTAGACACATAGTTCTAACATTATTTCCTTGCAGCCTTCTTGGTCTATTCTTATACAAGAACCTTTCGTGTTTTTGGTCCGCTTTTCTTCTGGGTAAGCTCTTCTTCACCTATCGGTTTTCCAGAAGCCGGCACCGCCCGTTCTTTCCCCCAGTCTCTAATTGCTTCTATTTTTTCAGGACTTGTCTGCGAAAGCGGAACAACATTATTAAACGCTGTGATAACATTTTCTTCGTTCAAAACAAAGCTCTCGTTGGCAATAGACCTGTAAGCCAAATCTCTAACCGTTGACTCCAAATCCGCACCTGTAAAGCCATCGCTAATCTCAACAATCTTCTCTGCAAAAGCTCCCGCAAATTCAAGGTTCAGATATTTTCTCATATACAAAGATAAAATATCTTTTCTCTCATCTGCCGTAGGTAAATCGACAAAGAAAAGCTCATCAAACCGGCCCCGACGTAACAATTCTGAAGGCAGCATAGAAACATCATTAGCTGTCGCAACCACAAAAACCTGCTTTTTACACTCCTGCATCCAGAACAGGAACTGCCCCACCATTCTTGTAGACACTCCGCCGTCTCCACCGCCGGTTGCGCCGGATAACCCTTTTTCGATCTCATCAATCCACAGAATACAAGGCGAAACATTTTCTGCTGTAGTCAGGGCGTCTTTTAACTGCTGCTCAGACTGTCCCACATAACTGCCTTGAACAGTCGCAAAATCCAGTCTATAAAGAGGCAGCCTCCAATTAGCAGATATCGATTTGGCAGAAAGAGATTTCCCACAGCCAGGAACGCCTACCAGTAAGATCCCTCTCGGTGGCTGTAATCCTTTAGCTCTAAGTTCGTCCTTCTTTTCAGGTGTAAGTAATTCTTTTTTCTCGCTGAGCCATTTTCTGAGTCCTTCAAGCCCCCCTACATCTTTTACACTGTCATCCACATCTATTTTTTCCAGACCCGAAATATCTGAAAACAGTCGGTCCTTTGCAAACCGAACCTCATCCATATCTGATTTTCTGATGCTTTTATTCGCAATCAAAGCTGCAATCACATTTTCTGCTTCAATTCTCGTTACTCCATTCAAGGTGGCAGCAGCCTCACGAATATCCGTATTATCCCACTCAATCGGAATCTCATTTCTATAATCATCAATGTACTCCTTAATAATAGAGTACATCTCGTTCTCATTGGGAAGATCGATTTTTATCGTCATTCCCTGTCGCTGTAGTTGATTCCATATGGAGGAATTGGTAAATACAATAATAACGCCTCCCGATTCATTTGCCAAATTGACAAGGGCCAATATCTGTTTCGAGTCCGTATTCTCGGAACTCAAGTCAGGAACCTCAGTCAATACAAGCGTCTGATACTGTTTTCTCTTCATTTGCTCCGTCATATAATCAATAGCTCCGTACACAGACCTATCGTCACTGAGATTTTTGTCCGAAGTCAAATCGTAGACACCTTTTGTCAAAGTATGTACGTGAAATGGGAGCTGCAATTCTTCA
Source organism: uncultured Lachnospiraceae bacterium (assembly GCA_910587905.1). Taxonomy (GTDB): domain Bacteria; phylum Bacillota; class Clostridia; order Lachnospirales; family Lachnospiraceae; genus Lientehia. Next base: position 787 of record CAJUOF010000128.1, on the reverse strand, counting down.
GATATTTCCTTAAGCATATCCAGAGTTCGCCCCGGTTCAATTGTGTTAATTGCAATAAAAGGAATCCTCGCAATAGAATATCGCGTCAAGAGCTCTTTACTCTTTGCTATATCACTCATTTACCATATCCCCCCTCACTTTAAAAAGAATTTACTCTGTGATTTCGAATAATACTCGAAAGCTTTCCGGTTCTGTCTTTTTTCGCAGAATCTTCCAACGACTTCTGCATGGTATTTGCTTGTTCAAGCACAAGGTCCAAATAATGCTGACGCTCCTTATCGGGAAGAGCCGGCAAATTAATTGCCTGGGCCAAAAAAGACATCTCTCTCCTCAATGTAAGAATTGCCTGTACGATCGCGCCTTCTTGCCCCCTGGTACGCGATATATCCAACTGAAATTTATCAGAAGCAGCATTCATTCTCGCATTGACCGCTTCAATCAATTTATTAGAAAATCTTTCAGCAACGCCAGATTGCCATTCAATCGTACCGGCTTTCATAGCCGGTAAAACCTCTTCATCATTTGACTTATTTTTTAAAATCGTTATTACTTTTACCCATTCAGAATATGTATGTGGTGCAGAAATCATCTCCGATTTTTCCTCCTAACCATAACCTGCGGCGGAATGATATCCCAAGAGGGAAGCCCCTGTGCAAACGCGCTTACCTCCTCCGGTTCATCTATCACCGTCCATGCCACTTCCTGAAATGCTGACTTTGCCGAGACAGAGACCGGTTGTTCTGCCGATTCGTTTGCCTTCTCCTGCATATGACCGGCAGCTTCCGGT
>CAJUOF010000127.1 GCA_910587905.1 uncultured Lachnospiraceae bacterium | reverse complement strand
GAGCTGGTAGAACCCACTGCTGCCAGGGCATCGCTCCCCGTAAACCGTCCCACCACGATGATATCCGCTGCATTGAACAAAAGCTGTAAAACTCCCGATAAAATAAGCGGCACCGCAAATCGCAGAATCTTTCCGAACAGCGGTCCGCTGCACATGTCAATCTCATAGGTCCTTTTCATCGCTCATTCCCCTTATGCCTGTCCTCTACTTGTCATATTCATATCTGCAAGACATTATTATAACAAGCTTTTTATAAAATACAATCGCCAAACTGCACAAACATTCCTCCGAAAAAATCCAAATACTTCTGCTTTCTTCTTTATAAATCAGAGCCACCAAACGGTGGCTCTGGTCAGACTATTTTCGTGGATACTCAAAATCCAAAACTCCAAAACATTAGGGCGAAAAACTCGAACTGTTTTTCGTTCCGGGGAACATATACTCGTATGCATCATCCTTTAAACAAATATCTGAAATCGCCCTCCGGTTGGCTACCACCTTCCGCATGGCCGCCACATATTCCTCCTGCTGCTCTGCCGTCATGGTCACTCCTGCCGCCGGCGTAAAGCTTTCATCATACCGGTTATAATATCCGGCGTCGCTGAGCCAGCAGCCGGAGTTGAAGGCCACCACCCCCGCCGAATCCGACAGAATGTCTGTGCCAGAGAGCATTCTGGAATCATACTCCAAACCCAAAAGGTTGGACACTGTGGGAAGGATATCCACCTGGCAGCAGACCTTATCGACCTGCACCGGCTCCTTCATACTTCCGGTCCACATAATCAACGTACTCTTATACAGGTTATAATCCGTGATCATGGACTCGTTAAGCGCATTCGCCAAATCTGCGGTATCGCCGGAAACAAAACTTTTTCCGGCCATCTCCTCCATACTGGCGACATTGAAATAAGGAATATGATCTGGCGCCAGAACGATCAGCGTCTTATCGGCGATTCCTGCCTCTTCCAGCCGCTTTAACAGATATTCCATCGCCTTGTCCAACTCGACACAAGTAGCCAAATAGCCCTGCGTCACCTCTGTGTAGCCGGTATTGCTGACAAGATCCCGGTTTTTCACTCCAATCGCATTGCTTCCCCAGTCATAGGGCATGTGGCCGCTGATACTCATATAATAGACGTTAAAGGGCTTATCGCTGCCTATATATTGATCCACCGTCTGTTCCATGCAGTAAAGATCCGACTGAGGCCAGATATCATTCCCATCCGCTGTTTTCTCCATGGTAAAGCCGCTGTCCCCCTGAATCCATTTGTATCCCATATTGGTATGAGAAGCCAAACGGTTATACATGTTCTTATTTGCATGGTAACCGACAGAGGCATAGCCCGCCCGGTTCAATTGCTGCGCCAAGCTGAAATACCAGTTGGTCTCTGAATTGCCACTATCCTTCATGATGATTTCACCACCATTTTTCGGATAAAGTCCCAACATATTCTGGCACTCTCCTCCGGATGTACTGGTATAGTGGAGAGCCGTATAAAAATTATTGAACACAAATCCCTCATGGGAGAGCTTCCAGAGGGTGGGCGTCAATTCTTCACTGATCCCATAGCCAGTCAGCCCCTCTGCCGTCACAAAGATCACATTGTAATCCTTGAACGCCCCGGTATATTTGTTTTTGTTCGTAGGTGTCTGGCTGTTGAAATATTTGCAGAGCCACGCCAGATCTTCATTGGGTGCATTCGCTGCCAGCGTTTCCAAATCCACATTCATCACATTGGGCGAAGTATCCGTATTGGTAAACAATCCCCCTGTATTTTCCGGAAGTTCCGCATTCACATTGGCGCCGCTCTCCCCGGATACTCCTGTTCCATTTCCACCGGCAGGGGTACTTTCTGCCGTATAGATCGGATCCGGACTGGCAAAATCATCATCCCGCTTCACCTTGACGCCAAACAAACTGTGTTTTAAATCCAGCCGCAGCATAGTAGTCACTCCAAGCTGCTGCACTTGGTCGTCCACATTGGTATCCGTCCGATATAACATTCCCGGCGTATAATCTCCCTTCCAGGGCAGACGGATCACCAAAAGTCCCAAAAGATGTGTCACCACAACCGCTCCCACGACCACACCGGAAAGACCAACCCATTTTCTTTTAAAATTGTAAAATTTTCGCCCAATGGTAAAAATAAAGATCACTGGAAGGAGCATCAAAAGAAGGCCGAAAAGATTCCTTAAAATCCCCTGAATGATCGCATCCATATAATCTGTCAGATTATTCTCAGCGGCCGTTGTCGCAATGCTAAACAACTGATAATACGTAGTCAGAATCTTCTTCGTCATCATCTCGATCATATAGACCAGACTGATCAGGCACGTCAGAACATAGGTAATAATTCGATTCGCTCTTTTCCCAAAGTTAATGGCAAACAGCGCGAAGAAAAATCCCAGGGAGACAGAGAAAAACAACCACACCGGAAGATATCGCAGCCCCTCTCCCATATAAATATGGAAAGCGAACTCCAAATAAAAAAGCATCATTGGAAAATACAGAATCGGTCCCAACGCGGACAACAGCCCCAAAGCACCCTTTTTCGGCTTCTGCTTCGGCTTTCTTCTTCGTTCATGCTCATCATCCGTATCAAATTCTCCCCACGGAATCAGCTCCTCGTCCGGATCCTCGTAAAAATCTCCCTGTCCGGAAGACCGCGCCCTCCTTTGATACTCGCTTCTTCTCAGAGGTGCATCCTCCCTATATCCCCCCGTTCCGGGTCTGCGCCGGTTTAACCTTGCATCTGACATAACACTACTCCTTCTACAAAAATCGCGGAAAAACAAAACAGGCGATCACTGGCAATTTGTTCTAAGCTGCGACGGATTACGCCATCATCTGTCCCTTTACCAGGAAATAAGCCAGTACCAAAGTACCCAGAACGATCCGATAAATACCGAAGGCCGTAAAATCTCGTTTCCTGATATAGCCCAAAAGGAATTTGATCGCCGCCACAGAGACAAGAAACGCCGAAATCATTCCCGTAAGCAGCACCGCCACTTCTGTTCCCGTATATTCAAAACCAAATTTAATCAGCTTTAAAAAGCTTGCTCCAAACATGACCGGAATGGACATAAAAAAGGAAAACTCGGCCGCAATGGGCCTGGAGATTCCAATCAGCATGGCACCCAAAATCGTCGCCCCGGAGCGCGACGTCCCCGGAACCAGAGAGAGCACCTGAAAGAGTCCGACAATCAGTGCGTCCGTGTAGGTAAGCTTTGGAAAACGCTCCACACGAAAAGAGCGCCGCTTATTCACCTGCTCCAAAACGATAAACAAAACACCATAAATAATCAAAGTGGCCGCCACCACATAGCTGTTATAAAAGTGCTCATCAAACCAATCGTTGAACAGAACCCCCAGTATTCCGGCAGGAACACACCCCACAATCACCTTTCCCCAGAGCTTCCAAGTCTGTCTTTTCTGGCGGGCATTCTTCTTGGAAGAGAAAGGATTCAGCTTCTTGAAAAAGAGCAGGCATACTGCCAGAATCGCACCCAACTGAATCACCACCCGAAACATTTCCATAAACTCCGGAGTCACATCAAGTGGAAGCCAGTCCTCCAAAAGGATCATATGCCCTGTACTGCTGATGGGAAGCCACTCCGTAATGCCCTCCACAATACCAAAAATCAAAACCTTGATCCATTGTAAAACGCTCATACTCCCTCCCCAAGATTCTCAATCTGCCAATCAATTGGCTCTAAGCCATGGGCCTCCAAGAACTCATTTGCCTTGCTGAACGGGCGACTCCCGAAGAATCCCCTATGAGCAGAAAGAGGGCTTGGGTGGGGCGCCTCCAGAATCAGAT
>CAJUOF010000126.1 GCA_910587905.1 uncultured Lachnospiraceae bacterium | reverse complement strand
GCTTCGCCAGCGGGTGAAGGTGATTGTGTTTTTAGACAATGATGAGAAGGATATCCGGGAATATCAGGTGGAGCAGTTAAAATTCCGTCCCCGCAGGAAGAAAGAAAAAGATAAGATCGATCGGAAGGACGAGCAGGAGCTTAAGAAGTTGGAGACTCTGGAAAAAAAAGAGAGGAAATCAAAGAGTGGCAGCGACAATTGAGCTTTTGGAGCATGAGCGCATCGATGAACTTGAGAGGAATGGCTATCGTATTATTCAGAATGAAAAGAAATTTTGTTTTGGTATGGATGCGGTGCTTTTGTCCGGTTTTACTGTGGTGAGAGAGGGAGAGCGGGTGCTGGATTTAGGGACAGGCACCGGTATTCTCCCTATTCTTCTGGAGGCAAAGACGAAAGGAGAGCATTTCTTTGGCCTGGAAATCCAGGAGGAGATGGCAAAAATGGCAAGGCGCAGTGTGGCGCTCAATGAATTGGAAGAAAAGATATCCATTGTGACAGGAGATTTAAAGGAGGCCTCGAAGATTTTCGGAAAGGCTTCTTTTGATGTGGTTACCAGCAATCCGCCCTATATGAATCAAAATCATGGATTAAAGAATCCAGATGAGCCGAAGGCCATTGCCAGACATGAGATTCTCTGTACCTTTGAGGATGTAGCTGAGGCGGCGGCAGCAGTCCTGAAACCGGGAGGACGGTTTTACCTGGTTCACAGGCCACAGAGACTTCTGGAGCTTTTTGAGACTCTCAGGGCCCACAAGTTGGAACCGAAAAGAATGAAGCTGGTGCATCCATATGTGACATCGGAAGCCAACATGGTACTTTTGGAAGCATTTCGGGGCGGGCGCCCCCAGATGCGGGTGGAAAAGCCGGTGGTGGTTTATGAACGGCCCGGTGTTTATACAAAGGAAATCTATGAGATTTACGGATATTGAAAGGGGAGTGTGATATGGCAGGACAGCTTTATCTCTGTGCCACACCGATTGGAAATTTGGAGGACATCACTCTGCGGGTACTGCGAATTTTAAAGGAAGCAGATTTGATTGCAGCGGAGGATACAAGGAATACCATCAAACTTTTAAATCATTTTGAGATCAAAACTCCAATGACCAGCTACCATGAACATAACAAGGTGGAGAAGGCCAGAGATCTGGTGGAGCAGATGGAAGCGGGGAAGACGGTGGCACTGGTGACGGACGCGGGAACTCCGGCTATCTCCGACCCGGGGGAAGAGCTGGTGCGCCAATGTTATGAGGCGGGAATTCCTTTGACTTCTCTTCCCGGGCCGGCCGCCTGTATCACGGCTTTGACGGTTTCCGGTCTGTCTGCCAGAAGATTTTGCTTTGAGGCGTTTCTTCCATCGGATAAGAGGGAGAGAAAAGAAATTTTAAAGGAATTGAAGAGTGAGACAAGGACGATCATCATCTACGAAGCACCCCACCGTCTGGTGCGGACCCTGAGAGAGCTTTCTGAGGTGTTGGGGGATCGTAGAATATCCCTGTGCAAAGAACTCACCAAAGCTTTTGAACAGGTTTTTCAGACGACGATTTTGGCGGCTGTTTCCAGGTTTGACGAGGAAGCCCCGAGGGGAGAACAAGTGCTTGTCATTGAGGGAAAGAGTAGGAAGGAATTAAAGGCGGAAGCAGAAGAGGGATGGGCCGGTTTGTCTTTGGAAGAGCATATGGAGTATTATCTCGCACAAGGAATGGAGAAAAAAGAGGCCATGCGGATGGTTGCAAGGGACCGGGGGATTTCTAAGCGGGAGGTGTATCAGGGACTCCTATAGAAGGAAAAGAAGAAAGCGGCGAGGGGCGCTCACCGCTTTAATTCTTTTGGTTTTCCAGCGTTTTTCCGGCTTCTCTGGCCTTCCAGGATTCTTCCCACTCTCCCAAAGCTTTTAGTTCTGCATCAAAATATTCCCGGTTCTTTTTTATGATTTCTTCTGCTTCTTCCGGAGTATAGATTTTGAAAAAGGATGGTAAATATAGGTGAGGCACTCCAATAATTTCTTGTTTTAAGGGATCATCAATTCCGGACAGATATCTCCAGTAAATAATTTTGAGCAGTTTATGAATTTTGTATTTCAAACCTTTTTTTTGGGTCATTTTACCTGGAACCTCCTTTTGGTCGATATGTATAAAGGCTTTGTACAGGGTCAACGGGAAAAATTGGATCATAGATACGTAACAGAACTCTAATATACTTGCACTAATACTAATATACTATTTTATTAGAATAATGTCAATGCACTATTAGAAATAATAATGGTAATAACATGAAAAAAATGAAGATTAAGGAAAGGAGAGTTTGTTGTTGTTGTGAATCCTGTCTTGTCAAAGGCAATGCTTCTATGATATAATTTTCTTGGAAAATACAAGGTTTTCTTTTAAGAAGGGAAAATACGATTGGAGGAACGGAAATGAAAAAACTGACTATGAAAAAGGGCGGCGAGTGCATGGCTTGTCTTGCCTGTGTGTCCGCCTGCTCCGAAGCCTTTTACAAGGAGTTTGATCCGGGAAAGGCCTGCATCCGTATTGAGGAGAAGAAGGATGTGGTGAAGCCTGCCTTGTGCATTCAGTGTGGCAAATGCGCGAGAACCTGTGAGCATGGAGCCATCAAGCAGAATGCGAAGGGTACATATGTGATCGACAAGAAGCTCTGTGTTGGCTGTGGCAAGTGTGTGGAGGCATGTCCCATGGGTGTTATGGTGATGCCCGCGGGAGCGGCAAATCCCAGCAAGTGCATTGCCTGTGGAATTTGCGCGAAAGCATGTCCCATGGAGATTTTGGAGGTTGTGGAAAGTTAAGTGAAATTCAAAATCCGCTGAATACATTCAGGGTATTCAGCGGATTTTTTCTTTTGAGAAATTTTTTGAGAAATGAAAAGATTTATAAGGAGAATTCGTTCTTTAGCGTGTCTGTCATCACATCAATGGGGGCTTCCACTCCGGTCCACAAGGTAAAATTCAGAGCCCCCTGGTTTACCAGCATGCCCAGTCCGTTGACGGTATGGGCGCCCCGCTTTGCGGCTTCCTGGAGGAAGAGGGTATTTGGGTCATTGAAGACCACGTCGCTGACTACCATTTTGGAAGTGACCGTGTCGTAATCCACGTCGGGCTTGCTGTTCACATCGGGATACAGCCCGATACAGGTGGCATTGATGAAGATGTCTGTTTCAGGTGAGACTTTGTAGGTGGAGTCCCAGGGGGCGTACTCGGCTTTGGCGTTTGTTTTTTCTTCGATGAGCCGAACTAAATCTTCTCCCCGCTCCTTATTTCGGTTGACAATAGTGATCTTTTTCGCTCCGGCCAGGGCGCATTCCACGCCGATGGCCTTGGCGGCTCCGCCGGCGCCCAAAATGACCACTTCTTTCCCATCCACGGAGACTCCCTCATTTTTTAAAGAGATCAAAAAGCCTTTGCCATCCGTATTCTCGCCCCAGAGCTTTCCGTCTTTGTTGACGACCATATTGACGGCGCCGATGATCTTCGCCGCCTCGGAGAGCTCGTCCAGATAGTTTAGCACGTTCACCTTGTGGGGGATGGTGAGGTTGATTCCCTTCATGCCGAAGGCCCGCACTCCGTTCATGGCGGCTTCCAGGTCATCTTTTTCTACTCTGACCGTCAGATAACGGAAGTTTAGGTTTTTGGCGGCAAAGGCCGCTTCCTCCATGACTCCGGTGGGATTTTCGTCGATGGGGTTTCCGAACGCCCCCACCAGCTCCGCGCGATAATTTTTGCTCATGATTTGACCTCCTGTATTTGTGTTTTTATATTTGGCCTTTTAGGGGAGCCAGTTTGCCTCCAGCCACAGGGCTTCGTCGGAAAGCATCCCCGCCTGGTAAGCCGCTTTTAAAACCTGCTTGGGGGAACCGGTTTTTGCCTCTGAGACGCCGTTCCATTCGAGGATTTCTTTCATGGCTTTCCACGACTGCTCGAAACAGATTTCATATAGGGCGGTAAGTCCTGTTAGGACGACGTTATCGTAAGGCTCGCCGTAATCGAAGACCGCATGCAGGTTTTTCAGGGCCGCACAGAAGTTTTCATACTTTTTCATAAATGACAATTCCTTCTTTTTCTATGGATTCTTTTAATTCTTCCGGAACGGCTCTGTCCAGATTGACCACGTCAAAGGAAAGCAGGGTCGAGGTTTCTTCTTCTGCGTCCAGGGAAAAGCGTACCACGTCCCCGCCTGTTGCGGCCAGGTCGATGTCGCTGGTTTTTCGGAAGTCGCCGCGGGCCCTGGAACCGAAGAGAATGAGTTTGTCCAAGTTGTATGTCCGGGCCAGTGTGCGAAGTTCTGTCAGCACGACGTCCCGAATTCCTGTCTGATGTTCCATAGGGCACTGCCTCCTTGGGCGATAGTTTCCATTTCGTTTCCTATCCATGCCTGCCCGTCATGATGTTCATAATACACAAGCGTTTGCGTCATGTTCCTTTTCATCTTATAATAAAAATTGACCATCGTCAATTATATTACGGATATTTACTTGGGTTTCCATAAAAACTAAGGCTTCCATAAAAATGGGAGCCCATGCTATAATGGAGAAGCAAGTACGGAGAAATGAAGGACAAAGGTCGGCGGCCCGTGGGGCCAAGGACCTGGCGGCGGGAGGATGGAACATGGGAAGTTATCGTGCTGTTTTCTGTGACATTGACGGAACGCTTTTGACAAGTGACCACCGGGTCACGCCGGACACGGCGAAAAAGGTCCGGGAGCTTTCGGAGGGAGGGATTCCTTTCGTGCTGACTTCCAGCCGCATGCCGGCGGCCATGTATTCCATTCAGGAAGAGATTGGATTTCATGGCCCCATGATCAGCTATGGTGGTGCTCTGGTCCTGGACGGTGACGGGAAGGTGCTGGCCGACGTCGGGCTTTCCCAGGCACTTGCGGCAGAGCTTCGAAGGGAATTTCCAGCGGAAACAGAGGAACGCTGTTTTTCTGCCTATTCTGGCGATTTTTGGATGGTTACGGATCGGGATCATCCACTGGTGCGGAGGGAGGAAGAAATTACGGGAGTCCGTTCTGTGAAAGGTCCCTGGGAGGATGTGCTTCAAGAAGATATACCGATTCACAAATTGTTTTGGACAGGTCCTCCTGATTTTCTGGATGAAATGGCCGGGGAGCTGGGAAACAAATTTCCTCAGTGTATGTTCTGTAAATCGGCGCCCTGGCTTTTGGAGATCATGGACGGACGGGCTTCCAAGTCCCAGGCTGTCCACATTTTATGTAGAGAATTGGGGATAAGTCCCGCAGAAACGGTTTCCTTTGGGGATAATTACAATGATATGGACATGTTAAAGGCTACGGGCCTTAGCATTGCCATGGGAAATGCGCCGGAGGCGGTGAAGGCGGCGGCTTCTGAGGTGACGGTGGACAATAACCGGGAAGGGCTGTTGTTGGCTTTAAATCGCTTGTTTCCATGATGGGTGTCCGACATGGGAGCGGAAGAAGGCTTGTTCGAAAGAAGGCTTGTCTAAAAGAAGGCTTGTCCGAAAGAGGGCTTATCTGAAAGAGGGTTCGCCCGGCAGGAGGATGGAAGGTTGAAGGATGAGATGGTTGTGGTGCCCGCAGTCATGCGGACGCTCAATATTATAGAAGCTTTGTTTGCAAGTGCGGAGCCGAAGTCGTTGAATGAACTGTCCAGGGAGCTTGAGATTCCGACGGCTTCTCTGTTTCGCATTATGAAGAACTTGGCCAGCAGGGAGTATGTGACGGTTCTTGAGGGGCCGCCGGTTCGCTATACCATCGGCCACAAGCCGTTCCGGTTGGTGACTGGTTATCAAAACCGGACGGACCGGAAGCATGTCATCAAGCCCGTCATGCAGGAGTTGACGGACAGGACCAACCAGACGGCCCAGTATGCGGTTTTCCAGAACGGGCAGTTTATCTATACGGAGCAGGCTTTGTCGGCGGCGGAGCTCAATGTGCTGGCCCAGCTTTACATGCCCTTGGAGGTCAATTCCAGCGCCGGGGCCAAGGTTATCCTTGCCAACCAGAGAGAGGAGGTCCGGGAGCAGTATCTGGCCGGAATCACGCTCCACAAGCGGACGGCCCGCACCATTGATGACATGGATGTGCTGAGAAAGGAGCTGGCCCTCACGAAAAAGCGGGGCTACGGCATGGACGACGAGGAGTTTACGGCGGGGATCGGCTGTATGGCGGTCCCCGTGTTCGACGGGGAGGGCCAATGCACGGCCGCCCTTGGAGTCACCGGATACATCGAGGAGTACCGGAATCCGGAAAATTTCGAGTATATCAAAAGGTGCCTCTTCGAGGCGGCCGGGGAGCTTATGAAAAAGTTAAATTAGAACGGGAGGCCGGCCGGAAATGGACGGAACAATCGGCTGGTTTCAAAATATGCGGACGAAAAGTGTCCCCCTGGTTTCCTCCGCAGACACGTCGGGTTTACCGATTTTGCTCCGCCGCCTGTTACAGGCCATTCTCGCTGCTATAGAAGCAGGCAGCGAAATGGCCTGTGCTATACTCACAAAATCGGCAAACCCTTCCTATCGTCTGCTTGAGGAAATCAGGGGGACGCTTTTCTGTAATTTAGAAAAACTCAGCCGATTGATCGTCCAGCTTCTCAGGCCGGCCGCTCTAGTTTGCGGTCGGATTCTCGCAGATGCCCACGAAGAGCAGCGACCCGTTCGGTCCGATGATTCCGTAGAGGAAGGGGCGGGTCAGGCGCATGTCCGCCCGTCCCTCCGGCATTGCGGCTCCGGCATAATCGATCATGGTGAAGGCGGAGGCGTCCACGCCGTCCTCGTTGACGGCGATGTGGGTTCCCTGGGTGACGCCGGAGAGGAAAGCCGCATCGTCGGTGATGCCGGAAAAGTCGGCGTCCGCCCCGAAAGCGGAGCTCACGCCCAGGTGGTTCAGGGTTTCTTTCAGGTCCAGGCTGGAGGCGAAGTCAAACTTGGGGACCTGCCAGACTACCTCACCCATGTAATCCTCGCCGCCCTCGAAGGCTTCCCGCATTTTTTCCGGCGTGTCGACGAGGCTCTGGGGGGAGACGCCCTCGTCGGGAAGGATGAAAACCATGGTGTTGTTTTTTAAGGAGAGGGAGGAACGGGTGTAACCGTCGCCCAGGGAGAAGCCGTGGGAATCATAGGTCCGGTTCATGAAATCACAGGTGACGGAGGAACCGTCGGACAGGGTAAAGCTGTCCGGCTTCGTCTTCTCTTTATTGAAGCGGTCCACCCATTCGTCGTGGAAGGTAACCGTGTTGATCAGCCTCAGGACAGATTCTTCGTCCGGGGAAAGGGCGGGGGCAAGGCTCCCGTTTGTCTGTTCGGAGATCCAGGCGGACATGGCTGCCGCTGCCTCTTCGCTTCCCAGGTCCATGGAGAAGACGGAGGAGTAGAAGTTCTTAGCCGCCCCCTCGATAAATCCCTGCTTCCAGGCAGTGTCTTTGTCCATCCACAGGGAGTTGGCGATCTTCCGGATGCCGATCTCGTTGTCCTGGTAGGAGAGGCGGAAGAAGTTGCCGCACTGGGCAGCCAGGGTGTCCGTGTCGGGAACATGCAGCAGGGCGAGGAGCTCTTCTTTTGTCTCTCCCTCTGCGCCTGTGGCGGCTAAAGCCAGGGCATAGTATAAGGACAGAGGAGAGTAATTGACGTTTTCTTCTCCTTCTGCGAGCAGGGCGGAGGCGGTTTCGTAGGAAAATGTACGGAGGCCTTCTGTGAAGGACTCTTCCACGGGATTTTCATCCCGGATCTTCCAGCGGGTTTCCGAGTCGTCGAATGCATAGGTTTCCGGCATGGAAACCTCCATGATGGGAGCCGCGGCCTGGAGGCGGGGCGTTTCTTTGGGCTTTTTTTGAAGCCTTGTTCCGGGCAGGGCAAACCACAGGATGGCGCCGGCAAACAGAAGGAGGCAGGCAACGGCCGGAAGGAGCCAGAGCAGGCGTTTTTTGCTTTTGGCGGAATAGGTCTGAGTCAACCGCTTTTCCGTTTCCTCGATCATCTCGTCCGGGACGTCCGCGATGGCGTCCAGAAACTTTCGTTCTCGTTTCATATGGTGATTCCCTCCTTTTCCAGTGCGTCTTTTAAGGACTGCCGCAGGCGGAACATGCGGCCGGCCAGCCGGTTGGGATCCGTTCCTGCGAGTAGGGCCAGCGAGGCCAGGCTTTCGCCAAACCAGTAGCGGCCGAGAAACAGGGCCCGTTCTTCCTCAGAACGGCTCTCCAGCCACCGAACGATGGCCTCAGTCAAAAGCTTCCCCTCGACCTCCTCCTCCACGGTCTGCCCGGCCGGAATGCAGTCCGATAATTCCGACAAAAGGACCAAAGCCTGCCCGCCCCGCTTCTTCGCATGGTTTTCATAAAACCGGTTCAGGGAAAGGTTGCGGGTAATGCGCCCCAGCCAGGCGAAAAGCCGCAGGGGCCTTTCCGGCGGGATGGCATTCCAGGCCTTCACGTAGGTGTCGTTTACGCACTCCTCGCTGTCCTCCCTGTTGGCGAGGATGTTGAAGGAAATGCGGTGCAGGCTTTTTCCGTACTTTGTGTCGCTGTTTCTGATGGCGGCCTCGTCCTTTTCCCAGAACAAGGCGACGATCTGTTCATCTTTCATAGGTATCGTTCCCCCTCTCACTTTTATAGACAGGAACGGGAAAGAAATATTCGCCGTATTTTTAAAAGATCCTATGCATATTTTCAAAAAAATTTTGTAACGAAAACCCGGATGCTTCGTCTAACCGACAGAGACGGGAGGTGATGGTAAGCGGCATGGACTATGAACAATTATACAACAGCTATTACATGCAGGTATACTCTTTTGTGATGACCCTTGCAAAAAGCAGGGATCTGGCGGAGGAGCTCACCCAGCAGGCATTCTATAAAGCCATGGTGACACAGGCGGATTTTGCCGGGGGTTCCGGGGAGCTGACCTGGCTGTGCGCCATCGCAAAAAATCTGTTTTATGATGAGATGCGCCGGAGGAAGCGCCTGGCACCGGGGGCTTTGCCGGAGGAGGACGTGGCATCGGGGGAGGACGTCGAAAAGGCGGCGGCCGATGCGGATACGGCTTACCGGATCCACGTGATCCTCCATGGGATGGAGGAACCCTACAAGGAGGTTTTCTCCCTGCGGGTGTTCGGCGAGCTGCCCTTTGCCAAAATTGCGGCGATCTTTGGGAAGACGGAGAGCTGGGCGAGGGTGACTTATCATCGGGCCCGCCTGAAAATAAAGGAAAGGATGGAGAGGGAGCATGAATAAACAATGTGAGATCATACGGGATCTTCTGCCCTTGTACATGGACGGCGCCTGCAGCGAGTCCAGTGCGCAGATGATCGAGGAACACCTTCCGGAATGTGAGGAATGCAAGGCACTTTTACAGTCCATGAAATCCAATCCATATGAGGAGAGCCTGCGGCGGGAAACGGAGGGGGTGCTCGCCCATCACGCCAAACGGCAGAGGAGGCATACCCTGGCCGTGGGGATGGGGATCGCCGGGGTGCTCTGTGTCCCGGTCCTGGTCTGCCTGATCGTGAATCTGGCCGTGGGCCACGGGCTGGACTGGTTTTTCATTGTCCTGACGGCACTGATGGTCGTGGCCTCGCTTCTGGTGGTCCCCCTGGTGGCCGAAAAACAGAGGATCCTCTGCACCATGTTCAGCTTTACCGGAACGCTTCTCTTGCTGCTTTTGACCTGCGCCATTTATACCCACGGAAGCTGGTTCCCGGTGGCGGAGATCGGAAGAGCACACGT
>CAJUOF010000125.1 GCA_910587905.1 uncultured Lachnospiraceae bacterium | reverse complement strand
GACGTGTGCTCTTCCGATCTCAGTATCCAGCTTTCAGAGGTGGATCAGATGGGCGACCGGCCAATCTGCAATAATCCGCTGGTGATTGCTGAGGATTCTATTCTTTTGCAGAAGATGATTGACGAGGCGCTGCAGCGGGCAGGCTTCACCAATGTTAAGAACTTTAATAATGGTCAGGAGGCCTGGGATTATCTTCACTCTATCAGCGAGGCCGAGGATCTCTATGAGAAGGTGAATCTGGTTATTACGGATATTGAGATGCCCAAGATGGACGGCCACCGTCTGACGAAGCTGATCAAGGATGATCCCCGTCTCAGGCACCTTCCGGTCATCATCTTCTCCTCGCTGATCGACGAGCAGATGCGGATCAAGGGCAAGGAACTGGGGGCGGACGAACAGATCGCCAAGCCGGAGATCGGACATCTGGTGGGCCTTCTGGATATGATGCTGGAGAAGTTCAACGAGCTTCGATCCAAGTTTGAGGCGGAAAAGTAGCTCTGATGCAAAAGAATAGAGTCCGGCTGTCGCCTGGGACTTAGTTTCTGGAACGGATCTTCGGGACAATACAAGGGGGTACATTTTGGCTACTATTATTACGGTTTCAAATCAAAAAGGCGGCGTCGGCAAGACGACTACCTCGGCGGCGCTGGCTGCCGGGATTGCGGCCACCGGCAAGCGGGTCCTCGGCGTGGATCTGGATCCCCAGGGAAATCTCGGCTTTTGCCTGGGGCTGGAGCCTTCCGATTCGCCCACGGTGTTGGATGCTCTGCAGGGAAAGGTGACGACAGCGGAGGCCGTGGGACGGACAGAGTACTGTGATATCTTACCTTCGGATATTTCCCTGAGCAGTGGTGTGGAGAATGTGGCTACAGAGCACCGGGAGTGTATTTTGAAGGATACGCTGGCTCCGATTATCGGTCTGTATGACTATGTGATCATCGATACACCTCCGGCTTTAAATTTGCTGACAGTGAACGCCTACGTGGTTTCTAATTTCCTGATTATCCCTATGGGTACGGATATTATGAGTCTGGTAGGGCTGTCCCAGCTCAAGGAGACCATAGAATCCGTGCAGAGTTCGTTAAACCCGGAGTTAAAGGTCATGGGGATTCTTCTGACCAGGTTCAACAAGCGCACACTCCTCGCAAGGGATGTGTTGGAGATGGCCGGGCAGTTGGCCGGACAGATCGGAACGGTGGTTTTTGAGACGAAGATACGGAATGGTGTTGCGATCGCGGAGGCACCGGCCCATGGAGAAAGTATTTTTGAATACAGTCCCCGTTCGTCGGCGGTAAAGGATTATCAGGATTTCCTGGAAGAAATCGCCGAAACGATTCATCTGAAGGAGGTAAGATAGAATGGCAAAAAAGACAAATAAGACATCACATGTGCTCAATTTACTGACCAATGGAGCTCCGGAGGGGGAGGAAGCAAAGGACTCCCAGGGCTCTGCCGCAAAGGAAACCGGAGCGCCGGAGGCTCATGTGGCGGCGCCGGAAAATAAGGTGATTGTCGTGAACGAGACCAGTGAGAACGAAAAGCTTTCCAACGAAATCAAAAACCGCCTGGAGGCGCAGTTGGAGGCTGAGGAGGCCGAGGCGAAGGGCTCATCCGCAGCGGTGTCCGAGGAACCGGCTCCGGCGGAACCGGCGGAATCTGCTCCGGCGGTATCGGAAGAACCGAAAGCGGAATCTGCTCCCGTCGCAGCCAGAGAAGAGGAGACTCCGAAGAAGCGTGCGTACAACATGCTGAATGTGATGGAGCGGCTCCTGGTTGACATGGAGGGCGAGATGGAGAATGAGATGCGCCAGAATGGAGTCTGCATGTGCGACCGCTGCCGTGCCGATGTCCAGGCCCTGGTGCTCACCAATATGCCGGCCAAGTATGTCATTGTGGACAGCAGCAATGCTTCTCCGATTCTCGGATATCACAAGAACCGTTACAAGATCGCAATGCTGACCGAGATCCTCAAAGCCTGCAGCAAAGTCAAAGAGTCTCCGAGACATTGAGACAATCATCCCCCCTTCTGCCGAGAGGCAGGAGGGGGATTTTTAAAGAGAAAGCCGCTTTCCTTTGCCATTCTGTCTCTTATGAATTCAGGGAAACCGCCGATATTTTAGGTAGATAGAATGGTTATGCCAAAAGAGAGTAAGCTTACGGAAAGGAGACCATAGATGGCAAGTATATCATCAACGACAAGTAGCATAAGCGGAACTTTACGTGGATTTGGCGGCATGGCATCCGGCATTGACCGTGACTCCATCATCGAGCAGATGTCCATGGGGACGAATACGAAGATTCAGAACCAGAAGAATTCGATTACCAGCCTCACCTGGAAGCAGGAGGCATTTCGGAGTATTATTGACAAGATTTTAGATTTACAGGACAATTATCTTTCCTATGCGGCCACAAGCAGCGTGATGGACGCAAACCTGTTTGCGAAGAATGTGATTACCGCCAACGGCGACGAGAAGATATCCAAGTTTGTCAGCGTCAGCGGTTCCTCCGATCTGCTGGAGTCCATGTCCGTGAAGGGAGTATCCCAGCTCGCGACGGCAGCCAATGTGCAGTCGGAAGCGATGGGAAGCGGAGCCATCGAGACAGGGATGAGCTATTCCGATCAGCCGAAGACCTCAAACTTAAGCGGCACGAAGCTGGTATTCGGCCACTATGGACATGAGGATAAGTTCTACGAGAACGGGACCTTCACCTTCCCCACTTCCTACAAGGATCCGGATAACGACAACAAGGTGAAGGAGATCAACTATATTGCGGAGTCAGAAGAGGATTTCGAAAAGCTGGCGGCAGATCTCAACAAGGCGATCGAGGTCAACAAGTTTAAACTCTCCGATGATGTGACCATCCAGTTTGAGGCGAAGGGCGACAAGCTGGAGATGCACTACGCGACGGTAAAAGGCGGGGAGGCAAATTTCGAAATCGATGACAGCCAAGACGGTCGGGATAAGGCTGCTGTGAATGCCAAAACAAATGGTTTTGTGATTCGGAGCGCTTCCTCCGCTCTGAGTGCCCTGGGCTTTGACAAGGATCATACGGATGATACGGATCCGGACAACAAGATCGAAGCGGTGGACGGGGAAAAAGGCTTTACCCTGGAGGAATACAACAGCCATGTGGTGAATACGAAACAGAGCAGCATTCACACCTATGACAATATGGCCGATTACCTGAAAGGCAGGAAGTTTACAGTCACCTACGGCGGCCAGAGCAAACAGGTAGAGCTGATCACCGAGGCGGATGCCAAGGAATTGTCAGAGGCGGCCGCGGGGACAGACCTCGATAAGCTTTTTGCTGATAAGATGCAAAAGAACTTAGAGAAAGCCTTTGGTACAGGGAAAATAGCAGTTTCGGCCGATCCTACGACAGGGAAGATTTCCTTTAGTGATATAAAGAATGAGGGAGCAACCCTCACGGTCACCTCCAGCGACTATGCCGTCCGGAAAGAGACCGGTCTGGACAAGATGAGCTCCAACAAGATCAGCCTGGAGAGCAGCCTCTATGACAACCGCACCAGATTTTTTGGCAACAGTGAAGATGTCAAAAAGATGACGAAAGAGGAGTTTGCCGCTAAGCTTGAAGATTTCACAATCAACGGTGTGAAGATTGAGGCGACGGCCGACATGACGGTCAATCAGCTTCTCTCCAAGATCAATTCCTCCGACGCCGGTGTGAAGGCCACCTATCTGAATACCAGCAACAAATTTACACTGGTCAGCAAGGAGACCGGTTCCGGGCGGGACATTGAGATCGGGGGAGGCGCAGGAGCCATTTTCCTGGGAGGAACACAGGGCGCTGACGGCAAGTACCAGGGAGGCACAAGTGTCGACGGCCAGGATGCGGTGATGTATGTGGATTATGGAACCGGTACGGCCGAGAGAATCGTCAGTGCCAGCAACACCTTTGATATGGACGGCCTTAAGATCACTGTGTCCGGTGAGTTTGGAATTGAAAAAGATTCTGCGACCGGTAAACTCTTGGATACAGACGGGAATCCCTTGACAGGAACTGCGACACCGAAATTTGACAATACGGAGTCAATTACCTTCACTGCCGCTGCGGATGTGGATAAAGCGACGGAGGCTGTGAAAAAATTCCTGGAAGATTACAATGCTTTGGTGAAGGCGATCAACACGGAGATCACCACCAAGCCGGATAAATCCTACGGTCCTCTGAGCGATGAGCAGAAGGACGAGATGAATGAAACCTCCATCGAGAACTGGGAGAAGAAGGCGAAACAGGGACTTCTGTATAACAACAGCATTATGCGGGACCTGAGCATGGATGTTCAGGGCGTCCTGACCAAGGTCATGGGAAATGGGATCACCTACGATGATCTTCAGGAGGTCGGAATCAGCATGTCGGAGGACGCCTACGACGGCGGTACACTGAAGTTTGACGAAGCGAAGTTTAAGGCAGCCATGAAGGACGACCCGGAAAAGGTGGGCAGGATTTTTGCCGGAGACGGCGGATCTGCCAAGGGCCTGGGGAACGTGGTCAATGATACCTTGAAGCAGTACGCGACCCGCTATTCCTATCAGAACGGCGGTTCCTACGGCCGTCTGGTGGAGGAGGCCGGTTCTGAAAAGTGTGTGCTGTCTCTGCAGAGCAATACGATCTATAACCAGTTAAAGGATATGCAGGAGAGCCTGACAAATCTGCAGAGCAAATTGAAGACAGAACAGGATCGTTATATCCATATGTTTACGACCATGGAGAAGGCGATCAGCAGTATGAACAGCCAGTCCAGCTACCTGTCCTCCATCTCAGGCTGATGAGAGGGACAGTCGGGAGGAAACAAAATGAACGGATACCAGAAATACAAGGAACAGAGCATTTATTCCATGTCCGGTGCGGAATTGCTTGTCCTGTTATACGAAGAGGCCTTGAAGCGGATGCGGATGGCGGAGTGTGCTCTGGAGGATAAGGATTACGGTGTCTTTGACAATTGCATCACGCGAACGGTCCGGATTGTCCGTTACCTGAACTCCATCCTTGATATGGAACAGCCCATCAGTCAGGAGTTTCGAACCATTTACGAGTATTTGTTTTTTGACTTGAGTGCGATCAGGGCCGGCAGAGATCGGAGAAAAGAGGATATTGCACAGGTGATCCGCGTTTTGAAAGAATTCCGAGACGGGTTTGAAGAGGCGGGAAAACAGGTGCAGGACGTGCGCGCAGTGGCAGCAAAGAGTGTTACCGGATAGGTGGGATGATGGCAGTAGACTTAGAACAGGTGATGCTTCTTCTACAGAAACGTTACAATTCCCTGAAACGAGTGGATGAGCTGACGGATGAACTTCAGAGTGCCTTTGACAGGCACGATGAAGTTTCCGCTTCCCTGCTTTTGGATATGAGGGCAGAAGCATTGGCAGAGGTGGATAACAGCCAGGGACAGATTTGGGATTTGGCCAGGGCTGGAAAAGAGGATGCAAGAGAGGTCCGAAGACTGATGCATAACGACCCCTTTGCCGTCCCCAAGACAGACTGTTGGGAAGAAAATAAAATCTTTGAAGTGCGGCGAAAGACAGTCCAGCTTTTGGAACAGCTGCAGGACAAAGACCGCCGCATGAATCTGAGTGCGGGGGGTGAGAAATCTTATTATCGAACGAAAGAGAAATGATACCTCAAATTAGGTACTCACAGATTGACAAATATCAGTGAAAGGAGGAAAACGATATGTCAATTAGTGGTATATCAGGTGGTGGCTATGGATATAGCTATTCATCTTCCATCAATAATTTGCTTCAACTGTCGTCGCTGAAATCGACTGCTTCCTATAGCGCAATCAGTGCGGTCAACCGTGTATCCTCTACGAACAGCAACACCTCGGCATATGCCAGTGTTACCAGCTTTTTGAAGGATTATCAGTCGGAGCTGACCGGTCTGGAGGCGGCTGCGGCGAAGCTGCAGACAAATGTAAGCGGAAACGTCTTCACAGAGCTGGAA
This sequence comes from uncultured Lachnospiraceae bacterium, assembly GCA_910587905.1. GTDB lineage: Bacteria > Bacillota > Clostridia > Lachnospirales > Lachnospiraceae > Lientehia. The sequence continues at coordinate 305 of CAJUOF010000125.1, read as the reverse complement.
GCCGGTTCTACGGATGAGGCGGTGGCAACGGCCGAGAAATCCTGGCGTTTGGAGGCAGGTCTGGATGTAGACTTGGAAGTCCATGCAGTTGCCCAGTCGCAGAGGAACGCCAGCGTCGCCAACTACGCAACGGATCTGGCCGAGGAAGACATGGAGTTTGAGATCGCGGGCCCTGGCGGTAACCAGACGATCTCCATCAGCAGCACCAATGCCAATGGCACCAAGAAAACCTACAAGCAGATGTATCAGGAGGCGGCCAAGGCGGTCAATGCGAAGAAGATCGGAAGAGCGTCGTGTAGGGAAAG
>CAJUOF010000124.1 GCA_910587905.1 uncultured Lachnospiraceae bacterium | reverse complement strand
GGGCAGACCGGCAGTTCCACCGGGAAGGCGTTTCCCAGATAGCCAAAGGTGGCCTTCCCCTTCACCAGGGGCACCCTGCACTTGGCACAGGTGAGCTTCCCCAGCGGGTCTATGGTATAATAGCTTTTCTCCGCCATGTCTCCCTCCTATTCCACGGTCATCCGGTGGCTGTAGGCGCCGTGCACCGTGTATCCGTCCCCGTCCCTCATAAACCGCACCCAGAAAGTCACGTTCCCCAGCCGCAGGCTGGCCGAGAACAGGCCGGACTCCTCGTCATACACGGCCTCCCCGGAGGTCTCGTAAGCCGTAAGGACCGCATTCACGTCGCTCTTTAAGATCATGCGCTCTTCCATCTGCGCTTCCACGCCCTCCCCGTAGACAACGGGAATCCCTGTCTCCATCTCAAACGGCTCCTTCCAAAGCTCCTTTAACAGTTTCTGTTTCAGTTTCAGCCGGTTCGCCCTCCTTGCGGAGAGATCCGGGACCGGTGCGGGCTCCACCCCGTAGGCCAGCTCCAAAACGTGGCAGGTGTCCGCCCCCGCCCGGGAAAACTGGTCCCTGCAGGCCATGCAGTAGGTGAGAATCTTCCGGTCCGTCCGCCCGGCGGCAAAGGCGGCCTTCTTTTTTGCCACCTCCGGGTTGGCGTACTTCGCAAGCCCCCCGAAGCCGCAGCAGGGGGAAAGGTCGCCGGAAAAGGGAATCTCCTCCACCTGGCAGCCCAGGGCCCCCACGAAGGCCCGGATCTCCTTCTGCAGCTTTTCGTCCCCCCTGGCGCCGCAGGCGTCGTGGACGGCCACGGTCCCGGAGGCTTTTTTCTCCACCCCCAGGGAAAGCAGGACCTCCCAGATCCCCACGGCGGGAATTTCCGTGTGCCCCTCAAAGATCCGTTTGCAGGTGGGACAGGCACAGATCAGGGTGGGCCGTCCCATCCCCTCCCAGGAATCCGCAAGCTGCCGAAGGGCCTGCCCAAATAAATCCTCCCTGGCCGCCCATTTCGACACGGCCCCGCAGCAGCCGAGGACCAATCCCACCCCGCCGGAAAGCCGCCCGCTAAGGTCCCGGTAGGCCGCCTCCACGGTGTCCGGCGACACCGCCGCCGCCTGGCAGCCAGGGAAAAACAGATACCGGCAGGTCTCTGTTCCCGGCTCCGGCCTTGCAAGAAAAGCCTTCCCGTTGGAGAACTCCTGGTCCAGCAGGGCGAATTCATGGGTGGAGGGGGGCATCTTCTTCGTCTCCACCATGGTATGCTTCGCAATCCGGCACACATCCGGATAATCAAAGCCATTGGGACAGGCCTCCTTACACTGCCCGCACTCGTCACAGGCGTTGATCAGGCCATTGGCCATATGATTCCCCATGACAATGGACATATTATTATAAATTTCCCGGATGGCCCCCTTAGGATTCCGCTTAAAATGCTGCAGATAGACACAGCCCTTCACACACTCCAGACACTGACACTGGATACACCGGCCCGCCTCCGCCGCCGCACTCTCCTTCGTCACATGCTCCAGGTCCGTGAGGGCCTTTGAGCCTTCTGCCCCGTCCATGGTCACAAAGAGACGACTCTCCCTCCCGCCCTTCTCCGGCTCCCCGGTGCAAACCCCCTGCACCTGCCGCTCCAGGGAGAGGGCCGCATGCTTGGCCCTTGCCAGGATCCACTCCGCCCCTTCCGCCGCCTCCTCTGTAAGGACTCCGTCAGGAAACTCGTTCCACCCGGCCGAAGGAGAGATGATCCCGCCGTCAAACTCCAAAAGTTCCCCCTCCAAATCCTCCCGCCGTAGAACCTCCCGCTTCCTCGTCTCGATCCGAAGGCCCGAAAAAGCCGAAAGCTCCGCCGAAGCTTCTTCCTCCGAGAGCCCCCAGCCCGCAAGGATCTCCTCCATGGAGCCCCCGGCCGTGTACCAGAACACCTCATAGCCCTTCTTCCCCAGCTCCCACAGACAGGCCAGGGCAAAGAGGTCGTCCCCCGCCACGGCCACCCGCTGGCTCTTCCTTGGAAGCATGAACCGGTTGATCTTCCCGGAGCCGCCGTAGAGGGCGCAGGCCCGCTCCAGCGCCGGAAGAACGACCCCGTCCCCCAGCTCCGCCAGCTTGCAGCCCTTCACACAGGAGCCGCCGCAGTTCTTCGACAGAAGAAAGAGAAAAGGCGTCACCGTGCGGATCACCGCCGCCGCCTTAGAAAAATTCCCCTTCTGCAGATGGGCGCACACCGTGCGCATGTCGATCCGGAGGGGACAGGCCGCCTGACAGCCCGGCGGGTCCTCCCTGGTACAGACCGCCTCCCTCTCGTGCAGTTCATCCTGCCCGAAAGCCTGCTTCATCCGATAAACCTTTCCGATCACCTGCTCCATGTTCTCCCTCCGTCCCGCAGCCCTTCGAAAATCGGTTACTTTGAAAGTTCAGCGCTCCAGCGCTGAACTGTGCGAAAATGGGGTCACGAAGTGACATCTTCCCCTCCCATTTTCTGCGCATCCGCCGGAGGCTCAAAATAAACCACTTTCATTTATGGTGGTTTCTGCAATGCTGACATGGTGGTTTCTTTTGAAAAGAGAATCCTGCAGAAGCAGGATTCTCCCGTCATGATACTTCTTACATGATATTTGTCACGCATTACCTGACGTTATCGAAACGTTCTTCCATCGCCCGTCCCTGTCACCAGGCATACCTCTTACAGAGCGTCGATGGCCGCCTTCACAACCTCCGGGCGGGCAGGGATCTTCGTGACCCTGGCGCCGGTGGCATTATAAATGGCATTGAGGATTGCAGGGTGAGGCGCCGCAAGCGGTCCCTCGCCACAGCCGGCCGCACCATACGGTCCAAGAGGACGGGGATGATTCGTCTGATAAATCAGCTCAATGTCATCCGGTACGTCATTCGGGTACGGAATGCCGCACTTCTGAAGCGTGGTATGCTTCTTGAGGTCCTCGAAGTCCTCGGAAAGCGCAAGGCCGATGCCCTGTGCGATGGCGCCCATCACCTGGCCGTCCACCACGATCTTGTTGATAATGGTGCCAAAGTCCGAAACCATCGTGAACTTCACGACCTTCACCTTGCCGGTCGCCATCTCCACCCGGACGACGGGCAGGGAAATACAGTACATGTAGACGGAGAAAGGATTCCCCTGTGCCGTCTCCATGTCACAGTCCGAACAGCCGGTGGCCACCCACTTGCCCTCATACTTGAGAGCCAGGCCCTCCGCCTTCATCTCGTCGTAGGTGCGGAAGGAGCCGTCCGGTTTCTTCATGGCGTCAATGAGCATCTCGCAGGCCACACGGGTCGCATTTCCGGACATGACGTTGGAACGGGAGCCGCCGGCAGGACCAGAATTGGGCGTTAAGCCCGTGTCGTTCATGACCAGCTTGATCTGCTCCGGCTTAAAGCCAGCCTGACGAAGGGTCTCATGGGC
>CAJUOF010000123.1 GCA_910587905.1 uncultured Lachnospiraceae bacterium | reverse complement strand
GGGTGGACTTGCCGCTGCCGCTCTCTCCGATGATGGCGATGGTCTCGTTGCGGTAAATGTCAAAGGAGGTGTGGTCGCAGGCCCTTAAGGTCCCGCTCTCCACCTTGAAGTCGATGGACAGATCCTTCACCCGGATAATGACATTTTCCTTGATGTTTTCTTTTCCTTTGGTTTTTGCGTTTTCCATTCTGTTTCCACCTCCCCTATCTGCGCAGTCTCGGATTCATAGCCTCGTCCAGTCCCATGGCGAACAGATAGCAGCCAAGCTGGAACAGGAGGATCCCCATGATCGGCGTCATGAAGTTTACAATGGGCTGGATGCCGCCGTAGAGCAGCGAAGTCTGGGCGATGGCCATCTGCAGCATCATGCCCCAGTGGGTGCCGTTGATGGGCACCAGACCCAGCACCATCAGGTTGACCGAGGAGACAATGGCCCCTCTCATGATGGAGATGAAGTTGATGGCCACGAAGGACACGATATTGGGAAGCAGGTCCTTGGTGATGATGTCGAAGTTCCGGATCCCCAGGATCCTGCTGGCCTCGATGAAGTCCTTATCCTTTAAAGTCAGCACCTGGATGCGGATGGCCTTGGCTAAGGACGCCCAGGACCAGATGCCGAGGAGGAAGCCGAACAGGATGTTGTTGCTCACGTTGATGACCATGGATAATACCATCAGCACCGGGAACTGGGGGATGGTCAGGACGATGTCCGTGATCATCATGAGGACCATGTCCACCTTGCCGCCCAGAAGTCCGGAGGTGATGCCCACGGCGCAGGCGATGAGCACCGCAAAGACGCCGGCATAGAGGGCCACCATGAGGACCGACCGGGTCCCTTTGATGAACATGCTGAAAATGTCACGGCCCGCATAGTCGGTGCCCAGCCAGTGGCTTCCCGAGGGAGCCTTCAGCCGGACGCCGAAATTGCTGACCAGCATGGGTCCGAAGATGGCGATCAGAATGAAGGCCGCCACGATGACAAGGCCCACACGGGACATCTTGTTCCTCCAGATGATCTTGAAGAAATCTTTTACGCTTTCTGTAAACGTGCCCTTCTTAACGACAGCCTGCACGTTTGCCTGTTGCTGCTTTTTCACTCTCCTCACCTCTTCTCTCTCAGTCTCGGATTCAGTCGTTTATTCAGGAAATCTGCCACCAGGCCAGACAAAAGCACTATGATGATGATCATCAGGAACATGCCCTGCATCAGCGGATAATCCCTTCGGCTGATGGCAGAATTCAGGTAATAACCGACTCCCGGATAGACAAACAGGTTCTCGATGACCGGCGAGCCGCCGAACATCAGGCCAAAGGAGATGGCCAGGCTGGTGATCTGGGGCAGCATGGCATTTCTCCCCAGATAAGTGAAGAGGATCCTCTTCTTGGAAAGGCCCCTGGCCCTGGCGTAGTTCATGTAGTCCTCGCCGAGAAGCCCCACGCAGACGGCCTTCATGCCCATGACCCAGGAGGCCACCGTGGTCAGGAAATAGCATAACACCGGGAGCACGGAATGGTAGAGCACGTCCAGGATAAAGGTGGCATTCCAGCCGGGCGTCGAGTTGGAATCGTAGGCGCCCCTGGCCGGAAAGATCCCCAGGCCGATGGAAAAGAGGGCCACCAGAAGGTAGGCCACGATGTAATCCGGGATGGAGCCGAAGATCGCCTGATAGCCGGTCATGATGCCGTCCAGCACCTTGCTCCGCTTCCAGGCAATGAACACGCCCAGGATGTTCCCCACCGCAAAGGACAGCAGAAGGGAAATGGAACAGACCAAGAGGGTCCAGGGAAGAGCCCCCATCACAATGTTGACAACAGAATCCTTGTAGGACATGGACTGGCCCATGTCTCCACGGCAGAGCTGTCCGATGTAGGTGACAAACTGCTCCATGACCGGAGTTTCCGGATCATAGTTTAGGGCCACCTTGGCCCTCTCATAGGCCTGATCATAGGGCAGCTTGTTCGCCGTGATATACTGCTGCGTCAGTGTTTCCACCGGATCGCCCGGCATGGCCTTTACAATGAAAAAGACCAGTACCAGGGATATGAGCAGCGTCAGAATCGTTCTTATGATTTTATTCGCCATATCTCTCTCCTTTCAAACCTTCCGCCAGGTACACGCCCTGGCGGAAAGCTTCCAAGGTCTTTGTAAAGACCGCCTGTTATTTCACAAAATACAGCTCGCCGCTGTGAATCATCTTTGCGAGGGCAACAGAAAGAGTACCACACCAGTAAAAATCGTTGACCACCTGTCCCGTCGGAACAGAAGGCATGGACAGCTTATCGTTGTAAACACGGACCACATAACACTGATCCGTCACAGGCAGATACCACATATTGTGGTTGAAGAAGACTGCCAGCTTCTCGCAGACCGCAGACATTTCCTCGTCGCCGTTTGCAAGCTTTAACTCGCTGATCACGTCGTCCATGCAGAAGTCTTCCCCTGTCACCTCGTCCTTGAAGGTCAGCTTCTCGCCGGCGGGGGGCGTCATGCTAAGGCCCATTCTGGTCCCGTACCAATAGATTCCGCCGTATGCTTCGATGGGATGCTGCGCCCCGTTGGCCCCGCCGAAGTTGTCGATGATGATATGGGCCTGGCCGGACTGGGCGTAGTCATTGTATGCACTGGCCTCCTGAGAGACAAAGGATGCCTTGATGCCGAATTCCTGGAGCATGTTGGCCACGGCCTCGCCGGTGATCAGAGAGATCTGATAGCTCCCGATGCCGCCGATGATGATCTCCGGCGTCTGCCCGTTTTCATCCACCCACTGGCCGCCGGACTTGCTCCAGCCGACGGACTTAAGGAGCTCCTCCGCCTTCTCCAGGTTCAGGTTGTACTCCGTCATCTTGGAAAGCTGATCGCTGCTTAAGTATTTGTCGCGGAGGGCCAGGGGAAGTACGGTCGCATACTTGTCTGCCACCATCATGCCCGGCTCCGTGGCCGGTGCGATCTGGTCCGTGTCCACGATGTAAGCGATAGCCTGGCGTACCTCCAGCTTATCCGTAGGGGCTTTGGCTACGTTAAAGCACAGGCCCCACTGGGAATAAGCAGAATAGCCCACCTGCCGAATGGTCTCCGCATTGGATTTTGCGATCTGCATGGCCAGGTCAGTGGAAAGACCGGAGTTCTCAATATCCAGATCTCCGTTCTGTACAGCGATCTGCAAAGACTCGGAGCTTGACTGGCGGATTCCGACGATGGTGTCGATGGGCAGCTCATTGCGGTAATTCGGGTTGGCCGTCAGCGTGATCTCGTCGGAGGTCACCGTACTGATCATGTAAGGGCCGGAGGTCTTGATCTCGGTCATCTTGGGCAGGTAGCTGTTGCACTCCAAGGCGGTCTCATCGTACTTCTTCTGGCCGGCCTCCGTCCATTTATAGGTGCCTTCCTTCTCGTCCAGCTCACGCTCGTTCTCAAAAAGATCTTTGTAAACCTCCGCCCACTTTCCATATTCCGCCACGGAATAGATCATCTGGGATTTCAAGAGGTTTGTGGTGATCATGTCGGAAACCTCTTTATATGTAATCTTCACGGTCAGGTCGTCCACCTTCTCGATGGCCTCCGCATAGGTCAGAAGATTCAGGGTGGACAGATCCATATAAAAATTGTTCAGCAGTTCATCCGCATTGATAGGAGTTCCATCGTTATACTGAAGCCCTTCCCTGAGCTTCAGGGTCAACACCTTGTCCTGCTGCTCGAAGGATTCCAGAAGCTGAGGTTCAAACCGGCTCTCCGGCGTTGCGCCGTAATCCGTCAGATATTCATAAAGGAAGGGGATCGTGGACCAGTCGGGACCACCCTCCACGTAGGGATGGCCGTGTCCGGCCGGCTCCGGTGTAAAGGTCAAAACGGTTTTTAAGGTTCTGCTGTTCTCGTCAACATCCCCCTCCAGTTTCGTGTCCGTCAGTTTCGTCTGCACCTCCAGGGCCGTTGCGACATCGCCGCCCTCGCTGCCCTCCTCCTTTCCTCCGCCGCAGCCCGCAAGCGGCAGGCAGGCCAGAAGCGCTGCCATCAAGCCAGCAACACACCTTTTTGTTCTCTTTCTCATAGCTTTCCTTTCCTCCTTTATTTTTTCCTCTACATGGCAGGTCTTGCAAGTAAATTCGCATCCACTTCCCGCCGTTTTGTTTTGGTTGTTTTTAATATATGTTAAATATCAAAATTAATTAATACGTTTTAAGTTGTTTTTTGGCGTCATTTCTCTTTTTCGTTGGTTTATCCAAAAATATTTCTTCGATTTTATGCATAATGCACATCAAATCCTCTTCGCCGTTCTGATCATCGCTTTATTTCTTTTTTATTTTAATCTATTTTTAACTTAAATTCCATTGACATGAGGCGGCATTTTAAGCTATGATAGATTTAACGCCATTCCAAAGGAGGACTTTCCATGAAAACAGTAACGATTTCCCTGAGCTCCATTGACCGGGTCAAGGCCCTGGTCAACGAAGTCAGCCACTATGACTGCGACTTCGATCTCGTCAGCGGCCGCTATGTCATCGACGCCAAATCCATGATGGGCGTGTTCAGCCTGGACCTCTCCAAGCCCATCGAACTCCGGATCTACTCCGACGAGGCAGCCGAAGCGGTCCTTCCGGCCCTGGAGCCGTTCATCGTCCCTTAAAGCCGGAAACAGGTTCGTCCTGACGAACTCTGTATCGGAACGCAAAACCTCTGAGAAACTCTGCAAATCTGCGGAATCTCTCGGAGGTTTTTCCGTTTTCCTATCTATTTCCTATTGCAACTGATAGAAAAATGGTTATAATAAAAATAAAGAACAATATTTCAGAAATATTTTCAAAGGAGGGCCGACCGTGTTATACGATTATTTGGTGACAGTATATGGTGAAAATGAGCCCATTTTTATCTCAGATCTCACATATGAAGATCTGTCAAAAAACAACATCCGCCAGCAGATCAAAAAATTAACAGATGCCGGCCGGCTGAAACGGTATGACACGGGGATTTATTTTATACCCAAAAAGAGCATCTTCAAATCCGGGACACAGCTCTCTTTGAATACTGTTTTAGAAAAAAAATATCTTCAATGCAAAGAAGAGCCATGCGGTTATATCACCGGACTTTCCTTTGCCAATCAGCTAGGCATAACGACTCAGGTTCCGATGGCTTATGAAGTGGCCACAAACAAAGCCACCAGTGATTATAGAGAGACCGTACTTGTAAAGACCAGGGTGATCCTGCGAAAACCAAAAGCTCCGGTGAATGGTCAAAATTATCGTATCCTGCAGTTTTTGGACCTGATGAAGGATATCGATGACTATGCGGAGAGCCGGGGAGAAGAATTAAAAAAAAGGCTGTATGCCTATTTAAAAAAGAGTGCCATTTTGTTTTCTGACCTGGAACAGTATTTGAGCCGTTATCCGGATAAGATTTATCGAAATTTATTTGAAACGGGGCTGTTATTTGGAATTCCTTCATGAAGATAAAGAACGGTTTCTGGACGCCATAAATCTGACGATTTATCAAACCGGAATATCGGCAGAAGCAGTAGAAAAAGATTATTACGTCACAATGTTTTTGAAAACTCTGTCCAAGTCCCTTCCTTTCCTTGTATTCAAGGGCGGCACTTCTTTATCCAAATGTCACCAGATCATAAAACGGTTCTCGGAGGATATCGATCTGACCGTCGATCTGTCAATATCTCAAGGACGAAAGAAAACAATTAAGGAGGCCATTGTAAAAGCGGCAAATACACTGGGAATGCAGATCGTCAATCTGGAGGAAACCAAAAGCCGCCGTGATTATAACCGATATATAATCGCATATGATTCGGTCCTGCCCGGGTCAAATCTCATCGTGCAGCCCGCAGTGCTGCTGGAAACATCCTATACCACAGTTTCCTTCCCGGTTGTCTCATTGGCGGTAAATAACTATATTGGAACTATGCTGCAGACCGAAGCACCGGAATTTTTAAAGAGATATGGGCTTGAATCTTTCGAAATGAAGGTACAGGGCCTGGATCGCACTTTGGCCGATAAAACATTTGCAATCTGTGATTATTATTTGCAGGGGAAAACGAAAAATCATTCTCGGCACATTTATGATATTTATAAACTGCTTCCATTGGTGCCGCAAGATCAGAAATACCGCCGCCTGGTCCAAGAGGTGAGACAGGTAAGAAACAAATCCTCGGTCTGCCCTTCTGCCCAGGGAGAAATAGATATTCCAAAACTGATCAAAAAAATCATAAAAGAGGAAGCTTACAGAGCAGACTATCAAAATGTAACAGAGCGGTTGCTGGGAGAGCCGATTTCTTACGAAACTGCGATCCAAGCATTGGAAATCATCTCAGAAAATCAAACATTTGAGACAGAGACTGTAGTCATACAGGCAGTCAAAGCTTTGGATGAATTACAGGAAAACGCCGCAGGAAACGGAACGTCTGAAATGTCTCTGGGTGAAATCAATGCTGAAATCGCTGCTGTCAGATCAGCCGCCGGGCAAAATTATCCGCCAGGTCCTTGACGCCTTTCCGTTTTCTCTGCCTCTAAACTACAAAATCCCCCGAAATATTTCTGCGAGCCTGCAGAAGCCTTCGGGGGATCCGATGTTTCCTTTTCTACGTAAGTCAGAAGCCCTTTTGAAAAGTCAAGGTTTCACGATCCGCTCACTTCTTCACAAAATGCCAGAGCTTCGCCGCATGGTCGCCGGGGAGGGGCGGGACCAGCAGGCCGCCCCGCATCAAAAGCTCGCCGCTAAATTCCTCCCCCGTCTCCGTACACACATAGCGCTCTTTCGGAAGAAGGCCGGCCAGCCGGATCCTCCGGCTGTGGTAATTGGAGCGGGCCGTCTCCTGCACATAGGTCACGAGGGCCTCGCTGCCGTCCTTCGCCGCCGCCAGATAACAGTCAAACTCATGGTTTTCCCGCACGGAGGCGATGCGGTAATAATCGCCCTCCCGCACAAGCTCCTGGTACTTGTGGTAAAGTGCGATCTGGTCACGCATGGCCTGCCGTTCTTCATCGGAAAGCCGCACCACGTCCAGCTCATACCCGAAGGTCCCGCCGAGGGCCACGTATCCCCTCGTCTCGAAAGGCGTGACCCGCCCGTTGACATGGTTGGGGCAGATGCTCACATGGGCGCCGATGGCACTCAAGGGATAGAGAAGGGCCGTGCCCTCCTGGATCCGAAGGCGCTCCGCCGCATCCGTATTGTCGGAGCACCAGATCTGGGGGCTGTAATAGAGCATGCCCGGGTCAAAGCGGCCGCCGCCGCTGGTGCAGTTTTCCAGAAGAAGGTCCGGAAATTCACGGAGAAGCCGTTCCTGCAGACGGTAGACACCGAGCACGTACCGGTGACACAGCTCCCCCTGATGCTCCCTCCCCAGATACGCACTGCCGATATCCGTCATCTGGCGGTTCATATCCCACTTTACATAGGAAATATCCGCACTGCGAAGCACTGCCGATACCGCCTGATAGACATAGTCCGCTGCCTCCGGCCTGGACAGGTCCAAAATATACTGCCCCCTGCTCATGGCCGGCTCCCGCCCCGGGATCCGGATCGCCCAGTCCGGGTGCTCTCTGTAGAGCTCGGAATCACGGGAAACCATCTCCGGCTCCAGCCAGATGCCGAATTTCATCCCCATGGCCTTAAGCTCCTCCGACAGGGCCCGAAGGCCGCCGGGGAGCTTCCTCTCATTCACCTGCCAGTCCCCCAGGGAGCAGTGCTCATTGTCCCGTTTCCCGAACCAGCCGTCGTCCATGACCAGCATTTCCACGCCGTCTTCCTTCGCCCGCCTTGCGATCTCAAGGAGCCGTTCCTTGTCAAAATCAAAATACGTGGCCTCCCAGTTGTTGATGAGCACCGGGCGCTTCCGATGAAGATAAGGACTGCGGATCAGATGATTCCGGTACAGGTCGTGGAACGTCCTGGTCATGGCCCCCAGCCCCCGGTCCGAATAGACACAGACCACCTCGGGAGCCGTGAAGGACTCCCCCGGAGCCAGCGTCCACTCAAAGCCATCCGGATGGATGCCCATGGTCATGCGCACCGTGTCAAACTGGGTGAGCTCCGCCCTGGCGGAAAAATTCCCCGAATAGACAAAATGAAAGGCGTAGACCTCTCCCCGGTCCTGTCCGACATCCGGAGTCGTCAGGGCCAGGAAGGGCTGTGCCTGGTGGCTGGACACGCCCCGCAGGGATTCCACCCCCTGAAACCCGTGGCGAAGCTTGGAAAATTCCATGTGCCGCTCCCTCGCCCAGGAGCCGTTCAGGGTCAAAAGCTCGTAGCCCTCGTTGTCCATCTCCAGGCAGGCCGAAAGGACCTTCTCCAGATACAGATTTTCTTCACCCTCATTGGTCAGGGTGACGCTCCTCGCCAGGGCGTCGCTGTCCCCAAAAATGCTGTAGCGCAGGACCGCCTTAAGGCCCAGCACCGGGTCCTTACACACGATCTCCAGGGTTTCCGCCTCCCCGCCCCCTTCCCGCTCAAAAGTCGCAGGCAGGCCCGGGAGCCCCGGCTTCCCCGAAACGATCCGGTGGCTCTCGTAAAAAAGCTCCGCACAGCGGTGTCCCCCCTCCGTCCGCACGCACAGGCAGCTCTCCCGGTAGTCGCCCACGCCCCAGGCCGGATACTCAAAAGGATACGAGTCCGCAAAGGACGCCTTTTCCCAGGGATTTTCCGAGGGCGGCTTTGGCTTCTCCCCCGCCCGCATGAGATACCCGCAGCCGCAGTCCTCCATGGGCCCGCCGTAATAGGCGTGGCCCACATATTTCCCGTCCGTGATCCCGATGAAATAGGCCGTGTGCTCCGTGGACAGCCGGAATACCGACCGCTTCTCGTCAAAATAAATTCCCATATCTAATTCTCCTGTTCCCTTATGGTGATCAGCAGGGCGTCGCAGGTTCCGTCGATGGTGAAAGCCCCGGTCCCCGCCGGGAGGAAAAAGCTGTCCCCCTTCTCATAATCCAGCGCCTCGCCCCAGGTGGAGACGGTTCCCCGCCCATCCAGAAACAGAAGCCCCGCAAAAGAGCCGCCGGAAACCTTCCCCTCTATCTTATTCGTCACATTTCCGTCCAAGTTTAGGTGGTCCACCGTAAAATAATCACAGTCCGCCACATGGGGATAACTGTTTTTCCCCCGCACCACCGGCACCCGCTTCGTCACCGCAAGGGCCTTCTCAATATGTAAGTCCCGCTTTTTTCCGTCCTTCCCCACCCGCCCGTAGTCGTAGACCCGGTAGGTCACATTGGAATTCTGCTGGATCTCGGCGATGAGGATATCCTTTCCGATGGCGTGGATGGTGCCCGGCTCGATAAAGAGGATGTCCCCCTTTCTCACCGGCACCGCATGGAGGACCTCCAGAAGCGTGTCCTCCCGGATCCGTCTCACGAACTCCTCCCTGCCGATCTCCTCCTTAAAACCGTAATAGAGAAAGGCATGCTCCCCCGCCTCCATCACGTACCACATCTCCGTCTTCCCGTACTGCCCCTCGTGCTCCAGGGCATAGCCGTTGTCCGGGTGGACCTGGATGGAAAGGTTCTCCTTGGCGTCAATGAATTTCACCAGGATGGGAAATTCCGCAAAGCGCCCGCAGTGGCTTCCCAGGACCTGTCTCCCCTCGGCCTCAATGTATTCCTTCAGGGTTTTCCCCCGGTAGGCCCCGTTCCCGATGCGGGATGGGCCGTCGGGATGGCAGGAGAGCTCCCAGGTTTCCGCCAGGACCTCCCCCGGATACTGCTTGTGATAATCCTCCACCAGCCGGTGCCCGCCCCAGAGATAGTCCTTGCAGGCCGGTTCCAATTTTAACAGTGCCATAACCATACTCCTGTCTTTCTGTCCCGGTCCGGATGAAAATCGCTCCGGACCCTCTTTTTTCGCTTCTATAATTCCGCCCCGTTTGTGCGGATCAGATTTT